>CAINUH010000204.1 GCA_903853735.1 uncultured Desulfomonile sp.
CCAGAATGTCTTTGTATTCCAAAATCATATACTCGCTTCCTCGCTATTAGAAGTCGCTCATGCCTTGATGCAGAGTCTTAACCATTATGGTCAGGTTGTGGTAATTTCCTTGAGAATCCTTCACATAGTCCTTCAGTACGGCCTGCTCGAAGAAATCCAGTTTACGGGCTCCCTTCACAGCCGTTTCTTCTATACCGGCCACAAATTCGGCCACCAGCTTTTCTATACCCATATCCTTTGCCAGTTCTATGATATTCAGAAGGATCTGAGTGCCTATACGCCGATGACGGTACCTGGGGTCTACGATTATGCGCAAGTGGGCCAGATGACGGAGGCATTCCGTGGGTCTCCGGTGGAGCCTTACGTTTGCTATGATTTCGTTGTCGATTGTATTGACCGCCACGATCACAATGATGCGTCCTTGATCAAGATCTTCGATCCATTCACGTAACACTGCCGGTTCAGCCAGATTATGTCTTCGAAACCAGCGCTCTTCCTCAGGGATCCTGGAAAAGAATTCGCTTAGACTTTTCTCATCCTCCCGCATCACGGGACGAAGAATGATACGAATTCCATCAGCGCTCACAATCTCCTTGGGGTATCTTGTAAGCATGACTTCTCTCCTTCACGCGCAGCCCTCGACTCCCCTATCGAATTCTTATCAGACGTGCCCTCTGTTCGCAAATAATCATTGAGGCCAAGTTCTGTTTGATGTTGCAGAAGTCAATTTCAGATCGTACAATTATTTTGTTTGTGGTCGCAAAGGCCGGAAAAAAATTCCAAGTAAGATCCGTGAAGGAGATGCTGTCAATGGAAGACAAGGAAAAGACTGTTCTCGACGAAATGAAGAAGCTTGCAAAACCGGTCAGACCGGGAGATGTGGCGAAATCGTTGGACATGGAATCCAAAGAAGTCTCCAAAATCATTGATTCTCTGAAGAAAAAGGGATTGGTTGAGTCTCCCAAGAGATGTTACTACGCTCCTTCCAAGAGTTGAACATCCCGGAGGGGTTGCAAGACCGGCCGGGCATTCCGGCTCCGATGACAATGGATCACAACTGTCTTTGTTCTCTTGCGATTCTTGACATGGGTAAGGCGTGATGATAGCAACACTGCTCAATGAAAAAAGTGTTGGAAACAATGAGCCTCAAAAGACCCGTCCTGCCTAACGCGCCTGCTCACGTTCACCTGATGGGAATCGGCGGGACTGGTATGTCTGCATTAGCAGGACTGTTTCACTCGACTGGAGTTAGGGTGAGCGGGTCAGATCAGTCCATATATCCGCCGGTCAGTGATTTTCTGAATGATCTGGGCATACACGTCATGGAAGGTTATTACGCCGGAAACCTCCAACCTCCACCCGACTTGGTGGTGGTCGGAAACGTCATTCGCAGGACCAATCCCGAGGCCATTGCGATGGTAGAAAGCGGAATACCGTATGCTTCCTTGCCCGAGTCTCTGAATCAGTACTTCATTAAAGATAATGTCTGTCTTGTGGTTACGGGTACTCACGGGAAGACCACTGTCAGCTCAATGTTGGCTTGGATCCTTCACGAGAATGGCTTGGACCCAAGTTTCGTGATAGGAGGAATTGCCAACAATTTTGAGAGCAATTATCGTTTGGGGAAAGGTTCTTTTTTCATAGTGGAGGGAGATGAGTACGACACGGCGTATTTTGACAAACGACCAAAGTTCTTACATTATTCGCCTCATATAGGACTTGTAACCTCTTGCGAATTTGACCATGCGGACATCTACGACAGTCTGCACACAATTCAACAGCAATTCCTTAGTTTCACATATCTTATTCATGAGGGTGGGTGTCTTGTAGCTAATCGGGATGATGCGACCGTTCGTCAGATCATCACAAAATCCAAAGTCTCCGTAAAGACATACGGAACGGCGGCCGGCGCAGATTTGGTCCTGGCATCTTTTCAGGACACCACGAAAGGGATGAAGCTTACCATTCTGAAAGATGGTGTGGCCGAGCACTCCGGAACTTTGCCGGTCATGGGAGTTCATAATTCATTGAACGTCCTGGCAGCGGTGGCCGCCTCGGAAGCGGTGGGGATAGAGTTTAGCAGAGCCTTGAGTTCTCTTGAGTCCTTCAATGGCGTTGCCAGGAGACAACAAATTGTTGGAGAGAAGTCCGGCATATTAATTATTGATGATTTTGCTCATCACCCTACTGCAGTACGAGAAACCTGCGCTGCAGTGCGTTCCAGGTTTCCGAATCGTCGCGTGGTGGCGGTATTTGAGCCGAGAAGTAACACGAGCAGGCGTTCGGTTTTTCAAAAACTCTATGTGCCGGCATTCCTCAGCGCTGATCTTATAGTACTGAGGGAACCGGTACACAGGGACGGGTCTGACGAGTCCGACATATTCAATTCTCACATGTTGGCATCAGACCTGAATCTCAGAGGAAAGAACGCCTATGCCTTTGAAGATACGGAAGGAGTTCTCCACTATCTCCTTAACTCATTGAAAACAGGAGATGTCGTGCTCCTAATGTCCAATGGA
>CAINUH010000205.1 GCA_903853735.1 uncultured Desulfomonile sp.
ACTGTCCACCGATACCTCCTTGGGCAACGAGGAGATTGTCACAGCCTATAAGCGCCGATGGGACATTGAGGTGTTTTTCAAAATGGCCAAGTCGTTTCTCAATCTTGCCAAAGAGTGCCAGGGTCGGTCCTATGACGCTCTTGTCGCCCATGCCACGGTGGTGTGCTGTCGATACATCATGTTGGCACTCGCCAAGAGGACCAACAAGGACCCCCGAACCCTTGGTACCCTGTTTCACGCCTGTTGCGAAGAACTCCGGCAGGCGACCATTGCAGAAGCGCTGGCTCTCGTGATGATGTTTCTGGAGCAGGCATTGGTCACCGCCACGGAAATCACCAGGGAACTGCTTCGATCCCTGATTGATCGGTTTCTCAGAGATCTACCGCCAATTTATGGGGCACGGTGGCTACTCGCATGGCGAAATAACGCCGCTTATTGTTAAAGAACAGATAGATATACTCGTTTAACGTGTGCGAAAGTTGAGTTTTGTATGCTAATACGTTATAATGAGGCCGCCTCGTCCGCATGGCCGGAGATGTTTGAGCAGTGCATTCCTTTTCATCACACGGAGGCCATTTCTCGCGAGGCATCTGCCGGAATGCCCCGCAAGGCGTCTTCCCTTCTATCTTCCATAATCAAGTCAATTGCTTGAGATAAATTACTCAGGCATTCATCTTTGGTCTTGCCTTGTCCGCTCGTGCCTGGAATTTCCAGACAGTAGGCGATAAACCAGTCACCATCTCGTTCGATTATCGCTGTGAATTCATTATGCATAGATTAATGTGGGGACATAATACCTATTATTGATGTCAAAAATCCGCGGGAAAATCGGGGACATCCTTTGGTAGTCTGCCATTCTCGCACGGGCGGTCTCCAACTCCTTCTTCGGCGGCTTCATGCTATTCTTGACTTGACGAATCCGTGGAACAGGACGATCGTATCACCCACCGAGTTCGGATCGAAGTGCTAAAGGGAGCGGTAGACATTGCTTCGATGTCCGACTTTCACGACCGTGACCAACAGCGCATCATCTTGAATCTCATAAAGAATTCGGAATACGCCTTGACGAACGCGATAACGTTCCTGGCCTGACAGTTTCTCGCAGCCCTGCGGACGCGGTTGCTTTGCCAGCGATTCAATGCATTTCAGAATCCGGGCAACGTCTCTCTTGGGGAGCGGAAGGAGATCCTTTGCAACCGACTTCTTGAAAGCCAGCCTATAATTTTCCATGCGCCTGAAGATCTTTCAGCAGCTCTTCGTAGGACAGGGTCGGTTCAGTCATGCGATCATGGAACGCTGCAAGGTCTTCCTGGTCTTCCCGCAGGGTCAATCGAACGGCCTCGTTCACGAGATCGGACATGGAACGCTGGGCATGGATCGCCTTGATGCGCAGAGCCCGGTGCAGGGATGGATCCAAATAGATGGTGGAACGCTTTGCAGATTCACCCATGTTTCTTACCTCCAACTGCCACATAACATCTAAACACCATGACGTCAAGACGTTTCTGGGTTCCACGCTTGAGGAAATGTGGGGACATAATCAGGTTTTTTTGAGGGAGGAGACGTCGATGTTGTGTTTTTTGACCCGGTGCCAGAGGCTGCGCGGGTTGATGGCGAGAAGCTGGGCGGCCCGGGCCTGGATGCCGCCGGCGTGCGTCAGGGCCTCGATGATCATCCCTTTTTCAATCCCGGCCAGCCTCTCGTCAAGCGATCCT
>CAINUH010000206.1 GCA_903853735.1 uncultured Desulfomonile sp.
CCTGTCCACATCTCCCAAGACGGCCAGACGAACAAGCTGATGAGGCAAAAGGTCCATCTCAGGAGCAACTGGACAACCCGCGGAACATTTACCACACTGATAGCACTGATTTATTACCGACATTAAATCCGCCGACATGGGTGAATTTTTCACTGAAGCGGTCATATTGGCCTGGAGCATTTTCTTCTCCTGTTTAGAAGCTATATAATCCCAAAACGTTATTCCGATTAGACCTCTTTATAACAACGGACAGTCGTTCTAATCTGCGGCCAGAACTACGAAGCCTCCTTGACGAGCAACGTGTCTATCTCAGCGAATACCTGGTCATCCCTAAAATGCTGAAGATCAATTGCGTTGCCCGGGCAAACGGACGAGCATATCCCACATCCCTGGCACAGGGCCGGGACTATCTCCGCCTTGTGGTCCTCATTGATGAACGGTGCGCCATATGGACAAAGTCTCACACATGTCAGGCATGCTGCGCACTTGTCAGGATCAACCTTGGATATTACGCCAGGGAACGTCATCTGCTCCTGACTTATGATGATAGACGCCCTTTGCGCCGCCGCGGTAGCCTGAGCTATAGACTCATCAACAGGTTTGGGATAATGGGCCAATCCGGCGAGAAACACTCCTTCTGTCGTGAAGTCAACTGGCCGAAGTTTCATGTGGGCTTCAACGAAGTACCCGTATGAATTAACTGTAACCTTGAACAACTGACCCATTTGCTTGTTTGTTTCTCCAGGATCAATAGCCGCTGCAAGAGTCACCAGGTCAGCCATGATGGTCATATCGCGGTCCAGTGCGGGGTCTTTGACAGTAACTTTCACTTTGTCTCCAGCCATCTCGCACACCGGTTTGTTTTCTGGATCAAACCGTACAAATATGACTCCCGCTTTCCTGGCTTCGGCGTAAAACTTTTCAAGCAGTCCATAAGTTCTAAGATCTCTAAAAAGTATGTAAATGTTCGCGTTTGGGTTAATCTCCCTTAACCGACCGGCAAGACGCACGGACCCTGAACAGCATATCTTGGAACAGTAGGGGCGTTCCTCGTCACGCGAACCTACACACTGTATGAATACGGCGTTTTTGACATTCTTGAGACTCGGGTCGCCCGCGATTATTCGTTCTTCCAGAGAATGCTGGGTCTCAACAGCCTTGCTTTCTCCGAACAAATATTCTTTGGGCTTGGACTCTACACCTCCGGTAGCGATTATTGCGGCGCCGAATTCGATATCTTTCCCGTTTCCATCACCATTGAGGATTGTTCCCTTGAAGTGAGCAACATGTCCTGACAGGTTTGTAAAAGAAGCGTTTTTGAAAACTTCTATCTTGGAATGGTTTTCGACTTTTTTGACCAGGTCGTCAACAAACGGTTTGATAGGTTCACCTTGAATAGTACGTTCGATGTATAGAGCGTTTCCACCAAGTATATCTGATTTTTCTACCAGATATACGTGAAATCCCTGGTCAGCCAGATTAAGCGCCGCTGTAATACCTGAGACACCGCCACCCAATACGAGGGCGTCATGAACGACATCCATTTTCGATTTCTGCAATGGGGCCAAGCGTCTAGCGCGAGCGATCGCCATCCTGGCTAGGTCCATGGCCTTCAATGTGGCCCCTTCTTTGTTGTGGGCGTGGACCCAGGAACACTGGTCTCTGATGTTGGTCATCGTGAAAAGGTAAGGATTCAACCCTGCCTTTTCCATGGTTAACTGGAACATGGGTTCATGCGTCCTGGGACTGCATGCGGACACAACTACACGGTTAAGATTATGTTCCTTAATGATGTCAAGGAATTGTTCCTGAGTGTCCTGTGAACATGTAAACAGTTTCTCGTCAGCGAATACCACATTGGGCAGGTTCCTGACATGTTCAACGACACGCGGCACATCTACAACATTGGCGATGTTTATACCGCATCGGCAAATGAAAACCCCAATTCGTGGCTCTTCCCCGGAAACGTCTCTTTGAGGCGGGAATTCCTGTTTTACAGCCAACGTGTTTCGGGCTGAAGTCAGCAGTTTTGATGAGGCGCCAGCCGCGGCTGACGCTTCCATAACGGTCTGAGGGATGTCTTTAGGTCCTTGGAACATACCTGCGACAAAGATCCCCGGCCGGTTTGTAGAAACTGGTTCAAAAGAAGTTGTAGAGCAGAATTTGGATTCGTTGAGACCAATGCCCAGCTTGCCGGCAAGTTCTATCGATTGTTCGGACGTCTTGAGCCCCACGGCTAGCACGACCATGTCGAAAGTTTCTGTCACAAGCTTTTGCTGTTCATCGAGATAGGTGATTTGAAGGTTATGGGTCAACGGATCTTCAACGACCCGGCTGACCATTGACCTTATAAACCGAACAGCTCCAGAGTTCTTTGCTCTTTCGTAATATGCGTCAAAGTCCTTCCCATAAGCCCGAATATCCATGTAGAAAATTGTAGGTTCGATATTGGTGTCGTGCTCTTTGGCTATGACCGCTTCTTTGATGGACGCCATACAGCAGATAGAACTACAGTGAGGCATGCCTTTTTGCGCGTCCCGTGAACCGACGCACTGAATCCACGCCACCTTTTGGGGATGTTTTTCGTCAGATGGTCTTCTTACTTCACCGGCGTTAGGGCCCGATGCGCTGAGCATTCTTTCGAATTCCATGTTTGTCAGAACGTTTGGGGCCGTGCCGTATGAGAATTCACCACGAATCTTCCCAGGGTCAATCATCTCATAACCCGTGGACAGAATTACTGAGCCCACCTCAACATCAAGAAAGGCGTCTTCCATCGTATGATCTATAGCTTGCGCAGGGCACGCCTTGACGCATTCCATACACTCAGAACACACACCACAATTCAAACATCTATTAGCTTCCCGTAGGGCATCTTCTTCTGCCAGGACAAGTTCAACTTCTTTAAAACCCTTTCGTTCAGTTGTCGCGATTTCAGGGGTGATCGCCCTAGGTTCGTTTTTAAGTTCCTCGGGGATAGGTGGGTATTCTGGATTCTCAGGGAATTTAAAAGGTCTCCCTTCGGCAAGGTCCATCCCATTGATGAACCTGTGGATCGATTCTGCGACCTCTTTACCGGCAGCCACCGCTTCCACGACCGTTGCGGGTCCGGAAACAGCGTCACCGCCCGCAAACACTCCTTCGATTGAAGTCGCGAACGTGACTTTGTCACTCTCGATAGTGTTCCTTCTCGTCTGCGCCAAAGCCCCCATGGAATCCCAGAGACCCGGATCAATAATCTGGCCGATTGCCGGAATAATCGTGTCCGTGTCAATAACATATTCAGAACCGGTGACAGGCACAGGTCGACGTCGCCCGCTAGCGTCAGGCTCGCCCAATTCCATGCGTACAGCTTTAAGCCCGGTTACTTTTCCTCCGGAAACTACAACTTCAACCGGCGCCGCCAGGAACTGAATCTTCACGCCTTCTTCCAAAGCGGCATGGACTTCTTCTTCAAATGCGGGCATTTCAGCCCTTGATCGTCGGTAAAGAATAGTGGAATCAGCCCCCAGCCTTACTAGAGTCCTTGCAGCGTCAACGGCGACATTTCCACCACCTATAACGACGGCCTTTTTGATTCCTTCAAACTTCTTTCCTAGGGCCGCGTCTTTGAGGAAATCCACTCCCTGAATAACGCCGGAAGAGTCTTCTCCAGGAATGGCGAGTTTGGCGCCCTTCTGACATCCGACACCGAGGAATATCGCTTTGTAGCCTTGATTTTTAAGATCATCAATGCTCAAGTCCTTGCCCAGGACGGTATTGGTTTTTGCTTCCACTCCAAGGCTCAAAATGTGATTGATCTCTTTTTCGAGCACATCCCTGGGTAGTCTGTATTCCGGAATTCCAACACGCAGCCACCCACCCAGCACGGACGAAGCTTCAAATATAGAGGCCTTGTAACCTTTCAGCGCAAGATAATACGCTGCGGACAAGCCTGCGGGGCCGGAACCTACGATAGCTACCTTTTCCTCACGTGGGGTAATTTCCGGGATTGTCAGTGATGAATAATCCAACTGATCCGCGGCGAACCTTTTCAGTTTACATATCGATATCGGCTGGTCTTTTTCCGCCCGACGGCAGGCCGTTTCGCAAGGATGCGGGCAGACCCTGCCCAGGACCCCCGGCAATGGAAGGTTCTGGTAGATTAATTCAACAGCTTCCTTATATTTACCCCTACCTATCAGGGCCACATAACCCTGGACATTTATGTGCGCGGGACAAGCCATTACACATGGGGCGCGGTCCGCTTTATCTATGACGAAAGTTTGTGGTATAGTCTGGGGGA
>CAINUH010000207.1 GCA_903853735.1 uncultured Desulfomonile sp.
ACTCCGTTGAGGAACAGAAACACCATATGGCGGGAAGGTGGGAAGGGTCCTTGGGAATTATAGGGGAACTATTGGTATCCCAACATTCACCCGTATAGATTGTTACTGGAAGATGACTCATTTGTGAGACATGCACCCCAGTCTTTCCCCACACGTGAGTTCCTCTTATGAAGGCTCCTGGGTTGTTGACTAGCTCTCCCTGTCCATCCTGCCAATAAAGGCAATGCTCTCGACCTCCGTAATGAATTGTTTGTAATACAGTGCTTAGCTGGAAGATCCAGTCCCCATGGGGTAATCTGATTTCCCAAAAGAAGCAGCCAAATCTAGGGTAATCGCCGCTACCTAATCCCCAATAACTATCGGTGTAATGTCCTAGCAGTTGCGATGCTGTGCCCGAGTCCAACACCACTCTCGCGTCTGGATTCTCCAACTGCTTGTCCTGCTCCACCCCCTTAATCTCTCCGTTTCTGAGTAGTTCAGCTTTCTCGACGGTAGTGCGTGGGGTAGAAGCATCAATGCCGCGCATCATGTGCAAAACATGCGAAGTTTTTTGCGAGACAAACAATGGTGATTCAAGTGGCTTCCCTCGACAGAGGGTAAGAAGAATCGCTTTAACCACTTCACCGCTGATGGTCTCAAAAGCCCCGGCTCCCAATCTCGAAATAAGACGCCAAGTATCTTCCTTTAGCAGCTTTTCACGGAGCTTCTTGTATGACGTTAGAAACAGCCAGTTTTGAGGCAACACCATGCTGAGGATGCCGCCCTCGTGGCAGAATTCGATACTACGCTGAAGAAATACGGTAGCAATATCGTTTTTTGCGAGACCGTAATTCCTCTCGCAGAAGTCCTTGAGCCCATTACCCTGCTTCCCTCTCGCGAGATAGGGCACATTGGTTATGATCAAATGATATTTATCGGTCAACAAGTGTGTCGCCCTTGCGAGGCCGTGAGCAACCACCCCCACCTCTTTGCGCTCTTCCGGTTGTTCTTTTGAAAGCGCTTCCATGAGCACTGGGGCAAGTTCTTCCCATTCTACCGCTATTGAGGCCCTGCTCTTTGCAGGATTCAACAGGCTGCCGAGCAACGGTGCTTCCCCGAATTCTTCGTACATCCAGTCCAGAGCCACTCTCAGCCTTTGATTGTCGTCAGCCAGATTCTGCCACTCCTCCTTGGCCACACTTACGGAAAGCCCAGAGCAGGCCATATTAAGTTCCGGCAGAGGCCTGTACCCGCCAGCCCCGGGATAGCGCCAAGCGGTAAGGGCCAGGGCGAAAGCCGCCAGTTCAACGCAGCGCTGGTCAATCTCTAAGCCATGGAGGTTTTCCTTCAACACGGCATTTACCGCTTTTTGGGCGGATAACGTTTCCAACTCCATCCTTATGGGTACAAGCATCATAAGGGCTGCAACGAGGAAATGACCGGAACCACAACACGGGTCCAGTACCTTGAATTGGCCCAAATCGTCCGGCCAGCTCTCGAAAATACCGCCAGCCGGAGCCCATTTCCCACCATCGTCCCTGACAAATCTCAGGTATTCCAGAGGGACACCAGGCAATGCGGCTTTTCCCCTCAGTTCCTCTTCAGTAGAAGCGGTTGCCAGATCATGTGCAGTGAGGCGGCGGACCGCCCACCAGGCCCCCAATGAGTTGTCCAGCAGGAAGGCCACCATGTATGGCTCTGTAAAGAGCTGGGTGACGACGGGAAGCTCGCGGGCTCCGATCTTGACCTCTGAGGCATTGACTTCGTATTTCTTTTTGCCTTGCCAAAACTGATAAACCCATCCGAGGCTATCGGAGGCCATGAACACCTCAAGAGGAAGCTCCGCCACCAACCTCTCCAGCTTCAACTGATGTTCCGGCGACAAAACGAGTTCAAAAACAGGCGAATCGGGCCGAAAGATCTGTGGCAGCATCCGTGCGGCAAAACGAGAAGCCAATTCCCATCCGCTTCGGGCACCCTCGTCTGGAGCCAGTTCTTCACACTCCTCAAGAGAGACGGGTATGGGCTG
>CAINUH010000208.1 GCA_903853735.1 uncultured Desulfomonile sp.
AAGGCTCTGAATTCCAAAGTTTCGCTATGGTGTTCTCCTTTACGTTCCCCACAACAAAGTCGTGATAGTCTCGGCATGGAGACATGTCTCCGTTCGAGTTGATCTCCACTGCACTGAATATAGAAACGCACCGGTCGAAACCGAAACGACAGTCGTGGTCTGTGTAGTAGGTTTCAAGATCTTTTTGCTCAGTCAGAGGCGGCATGATCACCACCGCTGGACCGGATAGGCCTGCCGCCCGCTGGCTCAATCGCTTCAACTGGCCGGATAGAACGCGATAATCAGGCGGCCGCCAGTTCCCTATCCATCCAAAGTGTTTCTCAGGCCTGGACCCGAAACGTTGCTCGAAATCCTCGGTGTGTCTTGCCGCTGATTGTTCGTCGATCCACCAGGCCAGATAAAATACGCAAACATCAACTTTGTTCCGAAATACCTCATAAATGTCAATTAAGCGATTGTAATTGACATTATTAATCGTAGTCAAAGCAGCCAGAAGAGGGAGACGTTGACGTTTTTCCTTCTTGAGTTCAGAGATCCTATCGATGGCTTTGCAGATGGTATCAAAGTTGTCGACGTCAGGGCCGGCTCCAGGACGGCTGGCGTTGTGGGTCTTGGCATCAGGACCGTCAACAGATATCTGAATGACGAACATTGGAGCATTCACCAACCGCTCAGCATGTTTCACCAAACCAGTACCGTTGGTGGCGATGCTCGGAGCCATCCCCAGTCGGGCTGCTTCCTCAATGATTTCAACTGACCCACGATACAGCATCGGTTCTCCACCCCACAGGTAAACCGATGGAGTGTGACCGTGTTCATGCAAATCTCGTAGGAGTTCAATGTAACGCTCAGGGGAAACTTCCCGGCTTTTCAGTTCAGGCAGGGAACAGGAACGCAAAAACCCTTTGTCGCCCCACTGGCCACAAGTGTGGCATCTCAGATTACAAACGTCTGTGATGCGTATGCTACACTGCCTGATGCGATTAGCAGTTCCTTCCTTGGGGAGTGGGGACAAACTACGTACAATCTTGTCCACTTGTATCATTGCCACGTTCTTGGCGTACTTGGGGTTCTCGAGAACCTTAGAAGCAGTTTTCAATATTGTCGATATGGGTAACCAGCTCTGGCTCATCGTTGAAATGTCTCCATTCGAAACTACTGTAGTGCCTCCACTCTGCAGGGGACGAATCTATGCAGAGGGGTAGCCGCAAGCGGGTCACGATTAGCGTTCTTGGTCAGGCGATTAACATTTACACCGTAAGCTTGTCCCTGGAAAACCAAACCAAAACCGTGCGGGATTACCACATGGCCTGGGTGAGCTGAGTCCGTAAGCTCAATTTCTATGTCGGCTTGGCCGGCTTGCGTGACAATATTAGCCTTTTGACCATCCTTGAAACCTAGCCGATTTGCGTCCGATGGGTGCATAGCAAGCGTGCAAGGTCTCGGTCGCCCGTGGTTCCACGAGGGGTCCCGCATGATAGTGTTGGCATTCTCATCAATATGGCGTCCAGCCATAAGAATGAGGGGAAATTCAGGGTCCCTCCGAATGGCCGTCTGTTCGCTCTGAGCGTCGATTGTCCGGACCCAGCCCTGCAACTCCGGTATGAAAATGTTGATCCGGTGATCCTCATTCCTGACTTCAGCCAAGCCGTCAGAAGGATCGCTTTTGCCAATCCAAACGCCTTCGGGGTGATCAAGTAAGGCCTGATATATCTGTTCACCCATTGCAAGACCCGGGTCAAACCCTATCCGGGCCGCGGCTTCCCTGAATGATTTGGGCGCCATTTGGAGCATACCCCAGACCGCTGCAAGGTTTGATGAGCCGAGAGATGCCCCTAAAGTCTTACCCAGAACAAAGGGCAACATCTTGGCTGCTCGAGAATCGGTCTGGGCAAACTGCATCAGCTCCATACCGAATTCCATTCTGTCACCATTTGCAGCCGCATGGAGTGAGTCAGGTATAACCGGCATCAGCCCCAAGTGTTCAGAGAGTCTTATGAGAATCTCACTTTCTTCCAGAGGCTCACCCACCGGTTCGACCACTGGTCTGCGCAACTGAAAATATATTTCCGGATATGTCCATGCGAAAAAGGTTGTATCCCATTTCTCGTAACATGATCTGGCCGGAAGCACGTAATGAGAGAGCAAGGCTGTCTCTGTCATAGCTACGTCCACAGTTACCAAGAGGTCTAATCGCCGAAAAGCTTCCTCGTACATAGTAGTGTCGGCATAAGATCTAAGTGGATTCGCAGCGGACACGATTATAGCCCGAAGGTTCTCTGGTCCGTCGGCCATTATCTCTTCAGGCATGACATTCGGAGGAAACGCGCCCATAATGGCAGGGAAATCAGTGGCTATCGTGCGCCAGGTCTTAGGATCACGCTCGTCGGAATGGGCTCCAAGCGGCATCAAGTGCCCAGGGATCACGTTACCTCCCGGGACTCCAATCCGCCCGCATACTGCAAGAAGAATCACTTCCAAGTACGAAGTGACGGTACTATGACGATTCATTAAGATCCCGAGGTCTGCATGAAGGGATGATTTGCGCGTGGCAAATAACCGACAGACTTCTCGCACAGCTTCGAAATCCAATTGACAAACCTCAATGGCTGATTTTGCTTCAAAATCGTTAAACAACGATTTTATAGAACCAAAACCGCTGACGTGCTTTGCGATATAATCGGAATTCTGCCAACCTTCCTGCAGTATGATGGCAATCATAGCCCTGGTTAACAAGGCGTCCGTCCCAGGCCGCAAGGCCAAGTGAATGTCCGCGCGTTCAGCGGTTTCAGAACGTCTGGGATCGATAACGACAAGAAGTTTGGCCGGGTCTTCAGAAATCCTTTTCAGCACGCGTCGCGCTTGAGGCATTTGATGACTCATCCAGCCGTTCCATCCTACCGCCATCAACAAATCGGTTTCATGATCATCTGGAACAGTGAGAAGGTATTGACGACCCAGTGTGCGGCCCTGCACCCAAAACATGCCGGTCAATTCCTGAGCCAACGGGCTGTAATGGTACTGGGATCCCAGAGCCCTCAGCAGTCGCACCCCGTATGCCGCTTCGAGATGGCAGCCCTGGCCCCCACCGCCCACGTAAGCAAGACAACGAGGTCCTTGCTGATCCAACACCGTCCGAAGCCTTTCGGCTATCTCTCGAAGAGCCTGGTCCCAAGAAATTCTTACGAATCCACTACCTTGCTTCTTCAACGGATGGGTAAGACGATCGGCATGATTCTGGTAGTGCGCGATCTTCAGGCCTTTTCGGCAACAGTACCCTTCACTTCTGGGGTTTTGTTTATCGGGTCTCACCTTGAGGATTCGGTTTCCTTCGGTCATGACCTCAAGACCACAGTTTTGAGCACAGCATATACAGCCTGTTTTTTGCCAGGAAGCCATGTTTCAATCCTATTCTCTTAATGGAGAGGCCGAGCAAAACCTGCCGTCGGGCTGACAGCAAAAAGTCTCTCTCTTAATATTTTACGACAATCCGTCGCTCCGAAGATTTGCCATGAACTCACTTTCAGAGTGTGGAGGAAATTATGATGCGCTGAATCTCGTTAGTGCCTTCATAGATTTGAGTAATCTTAGCATCTCGCATCATGCGTTCGACAGGATATTCGCTGCTGTACCCGTAGCCGCCGAGAACC
>CAINUH010000209.1 GCA_903853735.1 uncultured Desulfomonile sp.
CGGTGAATGGGTTTCGGGCGCCCGCATTCTCGATAAGGCCAGACACTGCTTGGGCACTCGAAATTCTGTCTGAGGAAGGTTTCACCTACGACAGCAGTGTCTTTCCGTTTCACGGACGGCGATACGGGTGGCCAGGCTTTCCGCAGGTGCCCGTTCGAGTGGCGCTGGCCGGTGGCCAATCCATTATAGAAGTTCCGATGCCAACCGTTCAATGTTTGGGACGTGCTTGGCCTTTTGCTGGAGGTGGGTATCTTCGTCACCTCCCTTGGGGATACACTAGGTTTGCCGCCCGTCGCCGTATCCGCGGCCATGAGCCTATAGTGGCGTACTTCCATCCCTATGACATTGACGAAGGCTCGAAGACTGCTCCCCGAGCCTTTCTTGATCGCCGTAAGTCTTGGTCAATTTGGGAGAGATTTTATGGGTGGTCACAAGAGCGCAAACGGGGAACCGTGCTTGTCAAGCTAGCTCGGTTGATTAGACTTGGCCAGTTCACTGCGATCGAGAACCTACTAGCGTCGCGCAGCGATTGCATAGAAACTCAATCCATAGCGCAGCTTAGTTTCAGCCGTCCAAGAGCATGAATAGTTGATGAAGCAGGAACCAAGTAGGTCGATTCGAGTCGTTCAGATCGCAGGTTCTGAGGAGACATTCTGCTTTCTATCTCGGTTTTCCGCTGCCCTGGTGGCGGAGGGGTTTAGCGTCGCCCATGCGGCAAGGCAAGCAGGTAATGTTGACCATGCTGGAGTTGAGTTTATTCCATTACCATTGACTCGCCGTTTAAATCTCATTGGCATCCTCAAAGCAATAATTCACACGGCACAATTCCTGCGCAGGCACAAGGTGGACATTCTCATCGCCAACACGTTTTCCGGGGGGGTAATCGGGAGGTTGGCGGGCTGTTTAGCGCGAGTACCGGTAGTGTACTATTGGCCACATGGTTGGCTGTTTACTTCGAGAACTCCCAAGAGCAAGCGCCGCCTAATTATTTGGACGGAGCGATTTTTGGCCCGTTTCCATCACGCAGTTGTCTGCATCAGTGAGGAGGAGACGGAAACTGGCTTTCAGAATGGCATACTCCAAGATCCGAAACGGACTATTCAACTACTCGGTATCGGCATCGATACCCGTCGTTACTCCCTTGCGGGCTGCGAACCGGCTTCCCGCCTCCGTCTTTGCGCTGAACTGAATTTAGAAAGTCAAAGCTTTGTATTCATTTTCGTAGGTCGGCTGGTTGAGGAGAAAGGGATCTTTGAACTAGTTGAAGCATTTGAAGAGGTGCATAGGCAATATCAGCACGCCAGGCTAGTAATTGTCGGTGATGTCGGAAGCGACGAGCCTGATCAGGCTAGCATTTCCCAGTTTACTGCTCAAATCGGCAGCAGTTCAGCCAGTACAGCCATCCGACAAATCGGACGACGGAGTGACATCCCCCTGTTGTTGAGTTGTGCTCAAGCGTTTGTCTTTCCAAGCTGGAGGGAGGGGATGCCGGTTTCGTTACTGGAAGCTATGTCCATGGAATTACCGGCGGTAGCAACCGATATTCCTGGTTGCAGAGAAGAAGTTCTGGACGGAGAAACAGGCTTGATCGTGCCTCGATGCGATCCAGCTGCTCTGGCACAGGCCATGGGAATCTTGATCAGCGATCCAATTTCCGCTCGCCGGATGGGGAAAGCTGGTCGGAGGCGAGTGGAACGATACTTCCGCTTAGAAACCGTCGTACCAGTATTTGTTGATTCGCTGATGATCGTGCGAGAGCAGCTCCTCGCTTGCGAGCCTGTGATCTGTTTCAAGAGGCGTGAACTTGATCTCAGTAGCTATAATTGGCCACGCGATCGAATCGGCTCCTGATACCTGTCGGATTATGCAGCGCTCCGCAATACTGAAGAAGGCTCTAAGTATCGCGGTGCGTCCTGGTGAGTATGGGTCGGGCGCCAAGGTAGCAGATTTTTGTCAGCACTTCGCCGAGCGGATCTTGGGCGAGGATTCTATCCCCTGCTTTATGGCCTATAGAGCTAGGGTGCTCCTCTGGGCTGTCGTTCGCGCGTTACGTCTCGAGGTGAATGACCAGGTCATCCTCCCGGCGTACACATGCGAGATGGTACCAACCGCAGTTCGTTTTGCTGGTGCCAAG
>CAINUH010000210.1 GCA_903853735.1 uncultured Desulfomonile sp.
ACCATGATTCCGGTAGCGCTTACCCAATACAAAACTCGCTTCCAATCACCTTGGAAAGCATAGCCGATCGCAGCGCCGATGTCAAGCACGATTCCGGCGGTCACGAACACGTTGCCCCAATTTACGTTGTGCAAACTCATCAGAATTTCTTACCCCCGTGCTTGAAAGGTCTGGCGGCGTTGAACGCTTGCTTGGCAATCATAGCCTCGGCGACGCGTAGGTGCAGGCGCTGCGCTGTGTTCATGATGCGGATGATGACGTCGGCGAACTCTTCTTCGGCGCCGCTGAAATCGGGGATATGGTCGCTCGGCCCGTTGTCCTTGCGCAAATACTCCAGGGCTTCCGAAAGCTCTGAGTGCATCAAGGCAATCTTCTCACCGACGTTGTAGTCGGCGTCGTGATCAGGCTCGAAACCGTGCTCCATGTTGATCTTGAAGTTGATGCGCTGTTGCTCATTGAAGTCTGAAATAAAGCAATGATCTTCGGGTGTCAGTTCTATCATTTTGCCTCCTGAGGCTCTTTGCATTCGATGCAATACGTGAACCGGCCGATCTTAACTCGAGGATCGTCCGGCAAAATCATGTTGCGGCATTTGGCTCCGGCACAGCGTTGTGTTTTAGTTTTCATTCTGCCTCTCTTGGAGTATAAATAAGATCTCCATCGCTACGTCGTCAGAAACTTCCCGTCCGTATTGCCCGGAAAGCACAGGTTCGATCGCAGTGCTAATTTCTGCGAGCAATTCTGTTTGACCTTCTTTGACGAATAATTTCTGAATCACTCCACAACTTTGCTCCGGCCAGTGGGGGTTAGCGCACTCTCTCCAGTGATTTTCAAACTCACCTCCGCTGTTGTGGTGGTAGTGCCAATTGCTCCAATAGTGTTCGTGCTCTCTCATTTCCATCTCCGGAACTGCCCGTCAAGAATATCATCAACGAGCACGTAAACCAGAATCCAATATGCTACTAGGATCGCCAGATTCGTAAGCATCATAAACCGCCTTTAGCCTCTCTTGAATTTCACTCCGGGGCACCGCGATCTGTCCATCCATGTCCACACCGGTGTACTCTCGGATGGGCATGAAAACAAAGTCTTCATCGAGTTGCCTGTTTTTGTAGCTCATTTTTCCTCCTGTGTTTAGGTATAAACTATACATTTTTCTTCGAGTTGTAATCCATTGAGCCACTTGCTGTTAGATGACCCGCCATGTCTTCGTGGAACGTAGCAATAATCCAAGCACACTCAGAGCAAAGAAGGTCTTGTGCGTAGCCTGCGTGTTCTTTCGTCGGATTCATCTGCACAAGCTTCCAGGTTGTGATTTTCTCGCAGTTTCGGCACCACACCCCTTCATCTAAGTAGATGTTCTTTTCCTGATTCATTCTGTCATACTCTCTGTAATCATTACTCATGTTTCCTCCTCTGTGTATAGTACATCACTAAACGTGGCAAGGGCAATTGCAGGGATGCTGCAAAGGCTTGCCATCCCGCTTGTGGCCGCAACCCTGACAGACGCCTGCAGCTAACGACGTTGCAGAAGACTTGGCT
>CAINUH010000211.1 GCA_903853735.1 uncultured Desulfomonile sp.
CCATGCTCAAGGATGGAAAGACGTTTCTTTGGGAAGATGCCTTGAGCGAGTGGTGTCTGGGCAAATGATCTATGCCACAGCAGCTCTAAGGGGTATCAATCACTCGGTTTAAATTCGTCTCCGGCCGGTTCTTGTGTCAATTATTTTTTCGAGATGGCGCAGGCCACATTTTGGCCAATGCCGCCATTTGGCTCTTAAAAGAGTCTTACTCACTTTCCGGTGACTTGGCTCCAGCCTTTCCCTCCAATTGTTTCTTGGACTCGAGATAGAGTTGGCGAATTTCTTCCAGGCGTTCCGCGGAAAGATGGTATCTCTCGTCTCTGGGAGGCGGCTGATTCATCTGATGACTATTCCATTTGGCCTGATCGGCCTCAGGGCGGTTCACCGCCGCGGTCGATTGGGCATGGGATGTGGCCAATGAAAGGAAGCAACCCGCCAAGAAGATCAATATAGTCAGGTGAATGACCAGCCTCATTACAAGCCTCCCCAGTTGATACGAGCCCCCAACGAGGGGGTAACAAAGCCTAAAGAGATTATCCTTTTCCTTAACAGGAAACAACTACCGATAACTTGACGAATCTGCAATGCCTTTTCAGAAGACCAGTTTATTTGCTCGACACCATCGGCTGTCTTCAAGCATAATTTCTTTCGAAAGATGTACATCCCGGACAGAGTCGCCAATCACAGAACCTCGGAATAACTTGTGATGGCTTGCTCTGGTCTTCGATGCCGTGAACTCTACGAAAGTCATCATCAAAATTCATAAATGACCTGAATCCAGACGGAAATACGGACAAATGCCTTCAACCCCCTCTGAAGAGATACATCGCAGAATTTCCTCGCTGCAAGCGGCCATGATTAGGGAAGGATTCGAAGGAGCCCTCATAATCCAACGCGCAGACCTTTTTTACTTTTCCGGCAGCGCTCACGATGCTCATCTTTTCGTCCCTGCTGAGGGATCGCCCATTCTTCTGGTGCAGAAGAATCTCGAGATGGCTGCCGAGGAATCCCCTTTGGATTATGTGATTTCCGCCGCGGAATTTTCTGACCTGAGAAGCGCAATAGAATCAGCTTACGGTCCTCTGATGTACCTGGGAATGGAATTGGACGTACTGCCGGTAAATCTTTACCGGAGGTACGAACAGCTATTTGCTGGCACACAGATCAAAGACTGTTCAATGATTATCAGGACAGTTCGGATGTTTTGTGGTTACCGATTGAGGCATGGAAAAGCTCACACGATTTGATGATGAGATTCAGGTGCTTCATTAGGTCAGCAATGATGCCGTCTTCAGTTGGGCGTAACGGCGAAGACGGGGTTGACTACCGGGATGATGGTGCAGTATGCTAAATGAGTGGTTATAACGATTCGCGTTCAAACATGTAAGGCAAAGGACAAAAGGCATTGGTGGCGACGGGCCGTGGACGATACCCGGGAAATGGCTGCTGGTATCATTCATGCCGAGAGATAATGCACCTTAGTTAAAGGCCTCTTTTCTACACGAGCTTTCAGCCGGGGTGCCAGACCCTGACAGTAAGGAGGAACGCATGTCAAGGCAGGGAGACAGAGTGGCAATCGTGGCCGCGGGCATGACCCGATGGGGCAAGCGGGCGGCCACGTTCAGAGACCTCGTGGCCGAGGCGGGAAAGGCCACTTTTGACGCTAATCCGAACATCAAACCAGGCGACATAAAATCTTTTATCATATCCACGGTGTACCCCGAGCGCTCAGCCTTCCAAGGGCATCCGGCACCGCTCGCTGCTGAGTGGTGCGGGGTGAGACCGAGTGAGTTTCACTGCCGGGTGGAGAATCAGTGTGGAAGCGGTACCACTGCGATCCGTACGGCCTACGCCGCTATCAAGAGTGGCCTGACGCAAATGGTTATGTGCGTAGGAGCGGAGAAGATATTGATACCGTCCCACGAAGAGATCTTCCTGAATGCCATGGCCGGCTGTGATCGTGAGTGGGAAGCCTGCTTCGGGGTGACTCCCCCGCCCCTGTTTGCCATGGTTGCACAGGCACACATGAAACGATACGGTACCACCGAGGAGCAGTTGGCCTTGGTAGCGGTAAAAAACCACAATCATTCTCTGAGCAATCCGTACGCTCATCATCAAAAGGGCGCCACGTTGGAGCAGGTGATGACGTCTCGTCCCATTGCCAGCCCTTTGAAGCTCTTCGATTGCTCCACCAACACAGACGGCGCCGCAGGAGTAATCGTCGCTACCGAGGAACTTGCCAGGGACCTCTGCGACCAGCCAGTCTATATCCTTGGTACGGCACAGATCAATGACGGCTATCCATGGGCCAATTATCATAAGGACTGGTCTTCGTGGCCCGCACTCAAAACCGCCGGAGAGAAGGCGTACCAGATGGCGGGCATTAGTCCGAGCGACGTTGACCTCGCAGAAGTCCACGATTGCTTTTCCATTTCTGAAATATTGGAATATGAGGAATTGGGCTTCTGCCCGAAAGGGGAGGGCGGCCGATTCGTGGAAAGTGGAATGGCTGACTTTGGAGGCAGGGTAGTGATCAATCCCAGCGGGGGCCTTATGGCATGCGGCCATCCCTTTGGTGCTACCGGGATCAGGCAGGCGTACGAGTCCTTCGTGCAACTGCGAGGCGAGGCCGGCGATCGCCAGGTGCCAGGGGCCAAGATTGCACTGACCCATAATCTGAGCGGCTTGGGAGAACATCACCTTTTGGTGTACGGGAGGGAATCATGACGGCAGCGAGAGATATCGAAGGCTACATAGTTGATCGCAACGTTTACAGTATGGATCCGGTACCGCTGGAAGCGAAAGAATATAACCGCATTTATCCATTCTATGATCACTTGAAGCAGGGACGGCTGACTACCACACAATGTGTCGATTGCGGCCACATTTGTTGGCCCCCTCGTATCGTGTGTCCACAGTGCATTTCGGATCAGTTGGATTGGGTGGATTTTCCAAAAGTAGGGCACGTCTATGCATACACCGTCCAACAAAATGGGAACCCACCCGGTTTTCCTGCTCCCATGATATACGCGCTCATAGATTTCGACAACGGAGTGCGCATTATTTGCCCCGTGGTGGACTGCAAACCCGAGGATGTCGAGTTTGGGTCCGAAGTAGTGCTCAAGGTCGTACCCGCTCCCAGGGACCGGGTACTGTTCTTCTTTCAACTCAAATCAAAGTCCCACCAATAAACCCGGAGCGAGTGTTTCGGCAGAGGATTATCATTATCCCTGAGCAAATATTAGTGATCAACTATCTGATATCATAATGACAGTTGACTAGGGTGACGTATGTTGCCTAATTATATTAAGCCAAAAGCATTCCTAGAGGGGATTCGCACCACCCCACACATGATGAAATGGTGTATACAACTAGGATCCAAACAGCGAACAGTCCGGACGCGTGCAGAGCATGTGCGTAACCATTTTAAATGGCGAGAATAAACAACTGTTACCCGAGCGAGGGGAAGTCAAGGTGGTCATTCAGCGTCGAGAAGGCAATCACAACATTTGTCTTGACAAACTCAAAACCTAATGGTATTAGGTCATGAGGGGATGTCACAAGGTTCTCAGTATAAAAATTACAGAATAATAGTTGGTTATGTATCTTTGTGATAATATGAATACGTGGCAGGCGTTTGGGCAATTCCCTATTCACAAGGATCCTATGAGTGCCTGACTCAGTAGCCTGGACGTGTTAATCCGGCGGCCGTCAATACGAGGCAGGTCGTCTAAGAAAGGCGGTTGCGCTCGATCATCAGAAACAGACCCGAACTCAATGGTTGTGGCAGTATCGCTGAGTTGTGTTTACGTAAACAGGGACTGAAGGAGCGGAAGACTCTTGGGCCTGAGCAAGAAGGGAGAAGATACCAGGGAGCGGATAGTCAGTAGCGCCAAAGCTCTGTTTGCCGAGAACGGATTCCAAAAAACTACCGTTGTGGATATATGCAGGCAAGCCGGTCTTTCGGAGGCGGCCCTTTACGAGTACTTCAAGGGCAAGGAAGACCTCCTGTTAGCTATCCCCGACCTTTGGGTCTCCCAGCTTCTCGCGGACCTGGAGGATCAGATGTACGGAATTAAGGGAGCCTTCAACAAGCTGAGAAAATATATATGGTGGACTTATCGCCGTGTTGAGGAGTCACCCTTGGATGCCAAGATTGTTTATCTGTTTCTTAAGACAAACGCTAACTTCATGGAGACGCCTGTATATGCAAACGTGGCAGCTCTCTATCATTATATTATTGACATATTTGAGGAAGGTAGACTGTCCGGGGAAATGAAGCCGGACTTGGACCCTTATGTGGCCAGAAGCATCGTCATAGGCACTATGGATTACACGGTGATGCGGTGGCTGCTCAAGAACATGGCATATTCACTAGAAGAGAAGCTGGAAGAAACCTTTGAGTTATTCGTGGACGCCTTCTCAAATAAGGGACAGAGAGCAGCCAAGTCCTAGTCTGGAATGGGGAAAAATAATCGCGCGGTTTGTTGACGAAAAGGATAGAACGATGTCCCGTTATTGCTTGATGCACGGGGTCCGTCAAGGACGGCGTCTTCAATCTTCCAATTATAGGCAAGGCATCAACTACTGCTAAGACAGTATTGTAGGATTGCGCCGACTGCAATGAGGCAGGAGGCAAGAATCATTGGCCGGTATTTTCAGTGATCAAGGAGGGAGTCTCAATATGGCCAAACAACTGTTCGAATGGGACTACAGCAAGTATTCTGGGGCCAAGAAATACCCCAATCTTTTCAAATCTATTCAAATCGGAAACCTTGTTATCCCAAACAGGGTGAAGTACGCCGCCACTGAAGACAATCTGAACGACCATCACGGCTTCGTTACGGACGCGGACGTCGCCTACATCCGGTCGCGGGCCGAGGGCGTGGTAGGCGGTTTGTGCTTTATGCAGGGAGTGTACATGGATCCACCCCACAAAGGGCAGGGATATGTGGGTCAGGCTGCTGCATGGGATGATAAGTACATTCCAGGCCTAAAAAGACTGGCTGACGCGATCCACGGAGAGAAGGCCGTTGCAGGCTTCCAACTCATGGACTGCGGAAGGGTCGGTTCGGTGGATGTGCCATTTGGCCACGGACCCTCGACGGTACCGCAGCGCCTCCGTATTTTCAGGCCTATGCATGAGATGACCAAGGCCGAGATTAAGGAGGTGGTCAACAGCACATCGATGCGGCTAAGCGCGGAGTGGAGGCAGGCTTTGACATCATCGAAATCTCAGGAATAGTGGGTTACCTGGTGTCCAACTTTATTTCGAGCTACACCAACCGCCGCACCGATGAGTATGGCGGGGACATACGGGGCCGCATGAAGGCGGTAGTGGAAATCATCCAGGGGGTTAAAGCCGCAATAGGCCCGGATATCCCTTTGGGTATTCGGCTTTGCTGCATGGAACTCTTGGACGACGTGCGCGGCAATACGCCGGAGGAGTCCATTGAGACCTACAAAATCTCCGAGGAGGCAGGCATAGACTACATCAGCGTCACCGCCGGCTGGCAAGAGTCCATCGTACCCGTGATAAGCCGTGACGTGCCCATGGGCTCGTGGCTACACTTGGCCAAGAAGGCCAAGCAGCACGTAAAGGTGCCCATACAAATGGCCTACCGCCTTTTTGTGCCTGAACTGCCGGACAAGGCCATTGCCGCGGGCGAACTTGATATCTGGGAGATTTGCCGTTCCATGATTGCTGATCCTCTGATGCCCAAGAAGGTGTTGGAGGACAGGCAGGAGGAGATACGACACTGCGTGGCCTGCAACTTGTGCCTGGCGCGCCTGTTCCGAGATGCTCCCATGACCTGCTACATCAATCCGCTGTGCGCCCACGAGCACGACCCGAAATACTACCCGCAACCGGTGGCTGAGGACGAAAAGAAAATTGTGATGATCGCCGGTGCAGGCCCGGCCGGTATGGAATGCGCTTATGTAGCCGCCCAGAGGGGACACGAAGTGCATGTCTATGACAAGCGTGAGTTGAAGGGCGGCACCATCCTGGAAGCCTCTCAGGCCCCCTACGGGGATGACGAACTCATGACCTGCATCAAATACCAGAAAGCCATGTGCGAAAAGTACGGCGTCCAGTTCCATCTTGGGACCGAGGTTACTCCGGAACTCATAAGCGAGGAGATGCCGGATGTTGTCGTCTTGGCCACAGGCCCGGTATACGCGCAGCTCAAAGGCGCCGACCCAGGGGACAAACGATTGGTTAACGTGCTGGACGTGTTGAGCGGCAAGGCCGAAGTTGGAAACAAGGTGGTGGTGTGGGGCAACCGCAAACCCGGCATTGGCGTGGCGCTGGATTTGGCCAAGAAGGGAAAGAAAGTAACCATCGTGGGGCGGGAAAAATCCGCAGGATTCGACGTCAACCCCTCGTTTAAGTGGCGTTATATGATCTATCTTCGCCAGAACGGCATCAGCGCCTACAACGACTGCGATATTGCCCAGATCGGCGACGGGGTGGTCATGGTGAAGACATACGACGGGTATCTCTTCCCGGTCCCGTGCGACACTGTGGTGATCACTGAGCGCCAGGCCAATGACAATCTGAAGGAAGTTGTGCAGGGAGAAGGCATCCAACTTTTTGTCATCGGTGATGCTTTGGTTCCGCGCAATCTTTCCAGTGCGGTACACGACGGCTACCGGATCGGTCTGAGAATTTAGTCAGGAGGTTTAACTATGTCCTTCGATGCGGAAAAAGAGATAAGCAAACTGTGGCGCAATCTTCACAGCGCTCACGATGAAATCGGGAAAACCTACATGAGATGGCGTCAGGTGGCTCTGGAACTGGCAGGGCCCCAGGCGGATCCCCTGGATGTGAGCCTCAAGGCGGCAGAACGTATGGGCCTGGACATGGGCAAGAGCTGGCTTCCCCGCCTCAATTGGACCAAAGGCGAAGAGGCTTGGTTAATGGGTCTAGCCCAGAGTTACGCGGGGCAGTGGATCAACCAAGGCGCCATTGTCAAGCTTGAAAAGGGCGAAAAACCCTTCGAAGTCTTCATCAAGTGGGAAAGATGCCCTTGGCCTACCTATTCCAAGGAGTACGGCGTTCCCATGGAAGAAGATGTGCGCTGCTGCGACAGGATTCTGCAGTCAGTCCTGAAGGACGTGAACATATTTTTCAATGTGAATTACAACATCGAGACCTTGAAGGCGATTCCAAGGGGCCAGGGAATTTGCCTCAGAAGGCTCTATAAAGTCGGGTAAGCACGACAGGAGGGCATGAAATGGCTGCTCAGATCGATCCTAATAAATGCACAATGTGTGGGGGGACAGTTCAACCCCTGTGTATCGAAGCCTGTCCGGATTCTGCGATCAGGGTCCAGGACAACCGAGTGGTGGTCACCGAGTTTATTTGTGAGGACTGCAACGAGTGCGGTTGCGTGTGCCCTGACAAGGCCATCTCGGTGCCGCTGGAGAAGGTGACCTTCTAAGTGTTCAAGGCCCTTGGCTCTGGGTACATGGCCATCAGGGAACGGGTGTTCCCGGATGGCCCAACGAGTGGGAACTAGGAGGCGACTATGAAAGTGAACAAGCTGGACCATATTTGTATAGCGGTCAAGAACCTGGATGAGGCCCGCAAAGTATGGGAACCGCTTTTGGGAAAGGATAAGCCGGACGACGCCTATATAGATGAGCCGGAGAAGATCAGGGTGGCTCGTTACTGGGTGGGAGAGGTGGGCTTCGAACTGATGGAATCCACTACACCCGACGGCGATGTGGCCAAGTTTGTTGAGAGGCGGGGTGAGGGCGTCATGCTCATCAGCTTCAATGTGAACAATACCCGTGAGGCAGTTAACGAGTTGCAGGGCAAGGGCTATCCCTTCATTCCCGACCATAGAGGAGAGATCGCCCGGCCCTTTCGTGACTGCGAGTTCGCTTTTGTGCATCCAAAGAAGCTTAATGCGGTCTTGACCGAGTTGATTGATTACAAGTGGGAGGAACTGAAGAAGTAGCTTCCCGGGGTGGTCTGCTGCCCGTCCTCTTGCACTGCATGCACGTAAATAGCAGCACTGGTCGGCTCTGCAAAGGCGGTACTTCTCAAGCTTATATCGTTGGTCAAAAATTCCGTCTGGTTTCCTGGGAGTGCAGGCATCTTGCCTGCCCACAACTGTTGTACCTTTTGCAGGCTGGAAGCCTGCGCTCCCAGGGAGATTCATGCTTGAGAGTTGACAGCGAATCGGAAACTAATTTTGACACCTGCTATAACGCCCCAGGGAGCGGCAGACCACCCTTATCCCCACCCCCGGTCGGTAATGGCACCGGATTAGGCGGAGATAATGGCCAAACAATACCGCACCTATGAAGTTTACATGGTCTATGTGGATGAAGACAAGTGTGATGGGTGCAAAGAGTGCGACTACTACTGTCCGGTGAATGTCTTTGACGTTTTTCAGAAGGCCTATGCGGTGAGACCCCAGAACTGTCTTGGCTGCCGAACATGTGTGGCAGTGTGCAAATCAAAAGCTATAGTGATTACTGAAATATAATACCGCTTGCCAACTACCTGGCGCCCCCTATTATGGACAGACTCCCTATGTTGGGTAGGCATAACTGCGGGGGAATTTTTTCTTTGGCCCTTAACGAGGTGCTGACATGAGTGAGCCCATTCTGATAATCGGTGCGGGCGTGGCGGGAATCAACTGTGCTCTGAACGTCGCGGACTATGGGGTAAAGGCCTATCTGGTTGACGATACACCCAGTATCGGAGGCATGATGGCCCGCCTGGATAAGACTTTCCCCACCAATGACTGCTCTATTTGTATAGAAGCCCCTCAAATGTACAAAGTGGATAATCATCCCAACATTGAAATCCTCACAAACACAGAGCTGAGAAGGGTCAAGAAGACTAATGACTCCTTTCAGGTCAGGCTGGTGAAAAAGGCTCGCTTTGTCGATGAGGAGAAATGCACGGGCTGCGGCGCTTGTATAGAGGCCTGCCCGGTCACCCTGCCTGACGAGATGGATGGCAAAGTCGGCGGCAAGCGCAAGCTTATCTACATGCCATTTCCTCAGGCGGTACCAAATGTGGTGGTCCTGGATCCCGAGTGCCGTTACGGCAAGAAGCGATCAGACGGCTCATGCGTAGGCGGCTGCGTGGTGGATTGCGGCCAATGCCGCGAGTGTCCGATTGCCCTTTGCGTGAAAGCCTGTCTAAAGGAAGGAAAGGACGCCGTTCGGCTCTGGCAGGCCAACAAGAACATCGATCTGAAAGTGAAGAGCATCGTAGTGGCTACAGGTATCCGAGACTACAAACCTCCCCAGGGTCTTCACGGATACGGCCTGCACGAAAACGTCATCACCAACTTGCAGTTCGAAAGATTGATGAACGCCGGCGGGCCTACCTCAGGGCATATCATTCGCCCCTCGGATGGCCGAGGCGCCAGGAACATAGCCTGGTTTCAGTGCGCGGGCCGGGGTCTAAGCCAAGGAGTTCCCTACTGCTCCAAAGTGTGCTGCATGATAGCCACCAAGCAGACCATCATCACCAAAGAGCACGACGCGGGAGTGCAGGCCGCCATATTTTTCAATGACCTCAAAGCTTACGGAAAAGGCTTTTGGGATTTCTACAAGAAAGCCAAGGAGAGTGGTGTCCGCTACGTCAAAGGCCGTCCCTACGATGTGCTGGAAAATCATGAAACTAAGAATCTATTGGTGCGCTACGAAGAACTGGAATCCGGCCTGCTCAAGGAAGAAGAGTTTGATCTTGTGGTACTGTCCACAGGTCTAGTTCCCAGTGAGCGGAACCAGCAGCTTGCCAAAGTGTTAAATATCGAATTAGACAGCCTGGGTTACTTCAAGGAGAAAGATCCCCTGACCGCGCCTCTTGAAACCAAGGTCGAGGGCATTTACCTGTGCGGTGGAGCCACTGGTCCCATTGACATTTCCGAATCAGTGGTCCAGGCCACCGCAGCAGGTATGAAAGCGGTCTCTGTCAAATAGGCGAGGATTATTTCAATGGGTGAAGATATCCGTATAGGTGTTTTTATTTGTGATTGCGGCTCGAACATCGCAGGCTTCGTGGACGTGCCCGCGCTGGTGGAGTACTCCAAGGCCATGCCCCACGTTGCTTTTGCTGATGAAGGCAAATGGTCTTGTTCGGTGGATTATCTCTCCCGTCTTCAGAATTTCATTAAAGAGCATGAACTCAACCGAGTGGTGATAGCCTCCTGCACCCCGAGAACCCATGAGTCGTTGTTCAAGAATTCAGTGAGAGAGGCTGGGCTCAACCCCTACCTCCTTGAGTTCGTAAGCATCAGGGAGCAGGTGTCCTGGGTACACATGGCCGACCGGGAGCGGGCCACCCAAAAGGCCAAGGATCTCATCAAGATGGGGGTAGCCAAGGCTGCTCTGTTGGAGGAAGGCGAGGAGATAAGGCTGCCTGTCGGCAAGTCTTGCCTCGTTATCGGTGGCGGGATCGCAGGCATGAGTACCGCCCTCGCGGTTGCAAATCAAGGCTTCTCGGCCGTAATAGTGGAAAAGGAACCGCAGTTGGGAGGCCTGTTGAACCAGGTGTTCGTGATCTCCCATGAGCACGGCAAAATGCCCACTGCAAGCATACGAAAAGACAAGATCGAACAAGTTTTGTCCAATCCCAACATAACGGTATTCATCGATACACTGATCGAAGAAGTTGCCGGGTACATTGGAAACTACAAGGTCAGGCTCAAGAAAAGGGGAGAAGACGATGTCATGGGCCAGACATTGGACATCTCTACCATTGTCGTGGCCACGGGTATGAAAGAGGTCGAGCCCACCAATCAGTTTGAATATGGAAATGATCCCCGTGTGATCACCCAACTGCAACTGGAGAGGCTTCTTGCTGAACAGGCAGTGGGAAACTTCAAAGACGTTGTCATCATTAATTGCGTTAATTCCAAGAACGAAGTCAGATGTTGTTGCAACCTGGGCTGCCACGTGGCGGTCAAAAACGCCTACGCCCTGAAAAAGATCAGCAAGGATTGCCGAGTTCATATCCTTTACCGTGATCTCAGTCTGGTCAGGGAGGAGCATTTCCATCTGGATGCAGCCAAGGAGGCGGGCGTCAAGTTCATCAGGTTCCCGGACGACCGGTACCCCGAGGTGATAAGAGAAAACGGCTCTCTGAAGGTCCAGGTTCGCGACATCCTGCTGGGTCGAGATTTTACACTGCCGGCGGACCTCCTGGTAGTCACTACGGCCTTCCAGGGAGACCCCACGGTAGGAGACATCAAGGGTCATCTCAAGGTATCCGCGAACTCCGACGGTTTTTTCCAGGAGGCCCATGTGAAGTTGGGGCCCGTGGATTTCCCCGCGGACGGCCTCGGTTTGGCCGGGTGCGCCAAGTCGCCGAAAACCTTCAAGGAGAGTTGTGAGGAAGGCATAGCCGCTGCCATGCGCGTCTCGATCCCCATGAACCGGGGTTATATCGAAGCAGAAGGCATAGTGGCGGACATAGATCTAAGCCGGTGCAACAAATGCGGCCTCTGTCACAGAAAGTGTCCTTACACGGCCATCCGGGTCTCAGAGGACAAGGAACCCACCGTGATAAAGGCCCTCTGCAAGGGGTGCGGACTGTGCGCTGCCGACTGCCCACAGGAGTGCATCACCATTGTTCACTTCTCGGACGAGCAGATCATGGCCCAAGTGGAGGCAGCGCTGGAAGAGGAACCGGCAAAAAAGATCGTGGGTTTCGTGTGTCACTGGTGCGCCCTTGGCGGGGTGGACATGGCCTAATCG
>CAINUH010000212.1 GCA_903853735.1 uncultured Desulfomonile sp.
AAGGCGGCGACCCTGGCCAAAATGTACAAAGCCGGAAATAGGGTTCCATATGCGATCTGCGTCACCACCGAAGCGTATCGAAGCTTCGTGGCCCGAACGGGTTTGAGCGATAAGATTCTCCTGGAGATCGAGCGCAAGGCTTCTAGCGAGATGCGATGGGAAGAACTGTGGGATAGCTCCCTTCGATTGCGGAACCTTTTTCTCACATCACCCGTCCCATCTGAACTCAGAGAAAAGCTGGGCGAAGTGGTCGAGCAGGTCTTTAGAGACAGTCCTGTTGCCGTGAGATCCTCAGCGCCCGGAGAAGACTCCTCCCGAATGTCATTTGCCGGCCTTCACGAGTCGTACCTCCATGTGTCGGGCATCGAAGGCATTTTGGACCATGTTCGTCTTGTGTGGGCATCCTTGTTCTCAGACCGGGCGCTCCTCTATCGACAGGAATTGGGATTGGATCCCCGACAGAGTACCATGGCCGTTGTCATTCAGATTATGATAGACGGGGAACACTCCGGGGTTGTATTCGGGATGAGCCCCATGGATCCCCATCAGGCGGTTGTAGAGGCAGTTCATGGGTTGAATCAAGACCTAGTTGATGGTGTAGTGGAGCCCCACCGCTGGATTATCAATAGGCACACGGGCAAGATCATTTCGTTCCGCGCTCCAGAAGAAAGTGGATCGACTGGTTACGGAGAACCGGCTGATCCCTCGGCTCCCGCGGCAATCATCGCCCCGCCCCTCGATCAGAACAAAGTGATAGAGGTGTTCGATCTTTCTCGTCGGACAGAGACCCTGTTTGGATCCCCTCAGGATGTGGAATGGACCTTTCGAGGGAACACTCTCTTTGCCCTTCAGTCTCGGCCCATAACTTCCGGCGAAGCCGTTCCTGGCGACGAACGCCGGTGGTATTTAACGCTTCGGAGAACTCATAAAAACCTTTTGGAGCTGAGAAAGGAGATGGAGAGCACGTTGCTTCCTGCGATGCAAAGGGACGCGTCCGAGTTGGCAGCTATGGACCTCGCGATCCTATCAGACGAAGACCTGACGCATGAGATTGAGCGGCGGAAGGGCATCCTCGATTACTGGGAGCAGACGTATAAGGAAAAGTGTATACCATTTGCACATGGCATGCGCTTATTCGCCGAGGTCTACAACGATCAAGTGCGTCCGGATGATCCCTTCGAGTTCATGGACCTTCTCGGTGCAAGGGACATTCTGAGCATCAAACGAAATACCATGCTCCAGCAGCTTGCTTTGATGCTGCAGGAAGACCCTGAATCACTCCAGTGTTTGTACCATGACCATGTTGACGAATGCGGAGAGAGTGTTCTGAAGGTCATACGAGAATTCCGAGATGCATTTGGTGACCTGTCCTGGGGTTCAGCGACTCTCTTCAACGATTCGAGCCAGATGGCGACCCTGATGCGGAGCTACATTGAAATGGGTTCTGAAGGCCTGCCGCTGGAGACCAAGACAGCGGAGGGTCTTGCGTCCCGATTCTTCGCTTCTTTCCCGGAGCATAGGCAGGATTACGCCTCAACCCTTCTCGACCTGGCCCGTGCAAGTTATCGCTTGAGGGACGACGACAACATTTATGTAGGGAAAATCAGGCGTCGAGCTGTCGATGCAGAAGAAGAGGCACGCCGTCGCGGAATCCTGGAGCCAGAACGTCTATGCGGCGGCCAAGGGTTGGCCGTAGAGTTGCCATGCCGGGAACATTCCGAGCCCTTGTCCCAACATCTCCCACCGTTACCGATTGCCTCTCATGATCCGATATTCAACATGCAGGCACGACAGGTCGTTGGGCAGCCCGCCGGCGCGGGCTTGGCCACCGGTAAAGCAAGAGTAATCCGCCAGCCGGCAGATCTGTTCGAGTTCCGTGCACGAGAGATTCTGGTATGCGACGCGATCGACCCGAACATGACTTTCGTGGTGCCGCTTGCCGCAGGAATCGTCGAACGCCGAGGAGGAATGCTCATTCACGGTGCAATCATTGCCCGAGAGTACGGAATCCCCTGCGTAACCGGGGTGCCCGCAGCGACCGAAGTCATCCTTACTGGCGACACGGTCACCGTTGATGGCTTTCTCGGCATCGTGATCATCGGGTGATCCTGCGAGACCAGATTACGAAAGCACCTCCTTGAGTGCCAATTTTGCAGCAAGATGTCCGCACATTCCATGAACCCCACCGCCGGGCGGCATCGAAGACGAACACATGTACAGCCCCTTCAAAGGGGTAGAATAGGCTCTCCATCTTCCCAGAGGCCTTAAGAAAA
>CAINUH010000213.1 GCA_903853735.1 uncultured Desulfomonile sp.
AGACGAACAGAAACGTATTTTCGGCGAACTGGACAAGGAGAACCTGGTGGCCATCTGCAAACTCAAGGACCGGGACGGCAATGTCTTCACTGGATACGGCAAGTGGCCGCTGTGGAAGACCTATGGAGAGAAGAGGTGGTCTAACGATCCCCAGGGAACGGACAAGGGGAATTCGAAGTTTAACATGGCTTGCATCCGAGCTGAGAGGCAGGCGCTGGATAAGTTGAATCCGGGCTCCATGCCAGCCATTGACGTGGTAGATGAAAACTTTGTGCCGAGGATAGCAGTTACCGAAGACGGCCGGCAGGTTGATACTGCAACCGGGGAGATCAAAGAAGATATCGCGGAGGGGACTTTCCAGGAAGAGGGACAGGCTCAGGCTCAGGCAACCGTAGAGCAGGCACCCGCTCAGACCGAGGCCGCCAAGGACTTCGACAACCTGAAATCAGCGGGAACGAAGGCCAAGCCCGAGCGGTTAGCCAAGAACATCACCAACCTCGGGCAACTGTACGCCGCCCTGGCTGAGGACTGGCCCAGCGAGTTCAAGGCCAATACTGAGAAGGCGGTCCTGAAGGAGTTGAATATCACCTCGAAGACAGACATCGTTGACCCTTACGTGGCCTATTTGCAGATTGCGAAGGTGAGAGAAGCGAAATAGTGTAGTTTAACATTGGGGAGTGGACTCAAATCTAGGAGTCCACTCCCCATAGACACAAAGGAATGGGAAAAAGAGAAGGAGAAAAGAGATGCCAGAAACGAGAGTGACTATCAAGGATATCCAGAAGATCAAGGTCACAGGTCAGGTCGTGGAGGAAAAACTGGAGGGACAGGATGATCCGATCAAGAAATATGTCACGACAGTTACTTTCCAGTTTGAGGGGTTACCCGGAAGGCTGGACCCGGTGATCACAGCCCTGGTTGCCGATTGCCCCGTCAATATCGTCATGGGCAGTCCTCAGTGCAACTTAGGCGATGCCTTCATGGAGACCTCTAACAAGGATAGGGATTGATGGACATACTTCGCTGGTTTAGACCTCATAAAGTCAAACCGCTTCCCCTGCCAGTGGAAGTGTATTCCAAGACGGTACCGAGACTATTCATTATCCAGACCACCAACAGAGAGGACGGGGTAAAAAGTTGGTCAATCTACAATCTGAATTGAGAGGTGGACTTGGATTATACGGAATTCCTGAAAACTAAGCAGCATAAAATAACCGATTGTGGCATTACGATAGACCGGAATGCCATTCATCCGATGCTATTTGACTGGCAAAAGGATATCGTAGTATGGGCATGCCGGAAAGGCCGATGCGCAGTGTTCCTTGATACTGGATTGGGCAAGACGTTCATACAACTCGAATGGGCAAGACTTCTAAAAGAGAACACCTTGATTATTGCCCCGCTTTCAGTGGCAAGGCAGACCGTGAGGGAAGCTAAGAAAATTGATCTTGATATCAAATATGTCCGCGAACAATCAGAGATCACGGGCGGTATCTCAATCACAAACTATGAGATGGCGGATAGATTTGATTATGCTCAATTTGGCTCAGTAGTCTTGGATGAAAGTTCTATCCTCAAATCCATAGGTGGAAAGACACGCCAAACATTGACGGAACTTTGTAAGAACGTGCCCTACAAACTATGCTGTACTGCTACCCCTGCCCCCAATGACTACATCGAACTTGGGAATCATACAGAATTCTTGGGCATCTGCAAAATGAATGAGATGCTGGCAACCTTCTTTATCAATGCCAACAAAGAACACAC
>CAINUH010000214.1 GCA_903853735.1 uncultured Desulfomonile sp.
AAGAAGGTATGCCATCCTGGGTATAGCCAAGGTAATCGTAATACTCGTCAAGAAGAGCATCGAGATTTCTGACGACCTGGCCGGTGGCCGGTCCTGCATTAGCGAGAGGTTCGGTCAGCATTCTTTCGGGCAACCTGTCATCTTTTCGGGAAAAACCTTCTCTCACGTTGAAACACCTCTCCAGGCAAACAATACGCTCGCCCAACAGCCTGAGATGGTTAATATCTTCCAACTCATGGAAACCCGTCCCCGCGGCAAGAAGTTTGCCCAGCAGTTCTCGCGTCATCCCGGAGTCGGCGAAGTTACACAGAATCGCGGTCTCCTCGACTGCCTTGTCGATTTGGTTGTACGCGGCCACATCACCGGTTCCTTGGTCTGAAAACCTATCTATGGCCCTGGGATCGGCTTTTCCGGATATCTCCTGTCTCGCATAACCATACATGTGGCTGCCGCCGATGTTGGACGTGGCCATGCTCAGGCCGTGAACCTTCGCAGCACGCGGATCGTAGGCCGGGAGTTCAAGGCCCTTTGCATGTATGGCGTATTTTTCCGCGCCCTTTCCGATAGCCTCGGCAGCTCTCTTGGTCCCTTCTCCAAGAATCTTCCCGAATCCCTCTCTCCTCGCTATTTTTCCGATCAGTTCGAGCATTACTTCGTGGTTTCCCCACGTGAGTTCCAGGCCATCGGTGCCTTCTTTAGTGATTATGCCTCGCTGGAACAGTTCCATGGCAAACCCTATCGTGCTGCCCGTGCTTATGGTGTCCAGGCCCAATAAATCGCACAGGCGGTCAGCCTCGACGGTGGCTCCAGCCTCAGTATTGCCCACCTGGCTCCCGAAAGCCCATATAGTCTCGTATTCAGGTCCTTCACTAACTTTTCCCGCGTATGGACCGTCTTTTACCTCGTGAATCTGCCCGCAACGTGTCATGCAGTTGAAACATCCGTGGGTCCCTGTCCTCATTCGGGCATAGGCATCGGTAAAAAGCCCCTCGATTCCTTCCATGTCGCCGCTCTGGAAATTCTTAACTGGCAGGATGCCCATTTCCTTCGTCATCTGCGCAAGGAAGGTTGTTCCGAAGGTGTGCATCTTTACAACTCTCTTGTGCTCTTTCAGAATGCCGCTGTGCTTCTTGACAAGGGATCTGAATGCGGCCTTGTCGTAAGCCTCGGGCGGCTTGGCTTTCGCCGTTATAGCGACAGCCTTCAGGTTCTTAGCGCCCATCACTGTTCCCACGCCGCACCTGGAGGCCGTTCGAGTCCCGTGAGTGATGGTTGCATAACGAACAAGCCTCTCCCCTGCAGGGCCAATACAAGCGGTTTGAGTTCGCGAGCCGTGCTTTGCAGCAAGGACCGTTTGAGTCGCTTGGGTATCCAGGCCCCAAATATCCTCAGCGTCCATAATTTCGCATCCGTTTTCGTGAATGAGCACATAGGATGGCTTTTCAGCTTTGCCCTCAATGATGATGAGATCATAACCTGCAAATTTTATAAAAGCAGCGAAATTTCCTCCTCCCACAGCCCTAGCCAAACCATCGGTCTGCGGGCTTTTCGTCATGACAATCCAGCGACCGAATCCTAGGGCTGAAGTACCACCAAGAGCGCCCGTCATGAAAATCAGTTTATTGTCCGGACTCAGCGGTTCGATTCCTCTCGGCAGTTCCTGGAACAGGTAGTTGATTCCGAAACCCCTGCCACCTACAAACTTCCTCTGCACGTCTACGGGTATGGGCTCGCTCGTGATCTTTGACAGCGAAAGGTCAACTCTCAGGAGCTGACCAGTGAGAGTAGACATCACTTCCTCCATCGACTCTATCAGGGGTCTTAATCCTGTTGGATCCCGAAACTGATCGCCCTCAGCCTTTGCTGTTCCGTAGCAATCCTCTTGGCGGTTTCCGTGATAAACCAACCTTCAATTTGCAATTTTAGCCATTGGGTATGGACAGCCGGCGGGATGTTGAACCGCTTTGGATCGATCTCCAAAGCCTCTCGTGAGAATCTCCAGAGCTTGTCGGAATCTTTGACGATTGCTTCGTTGAGCGAAACAGCCTCGGCCCTGGAATCATGTTCGAGAATTATCGCCACGATCTCTTCGATCAATGCCGGATCATACTGTGCCTCTTCCAGTATTCTCCGGGCGGTTTTCGCCCCCTCTACTTCGTGTACCCTGTTGATGTTCATATCATTCTTGCCCGGACCAAAGGCCTTGAGATGCAATTCTTCGGGCAAGCTTTTCCACCCGACGTCGTGAAGTATTACGGCCGGGAGTACGACTGCCTCGTTTCCTCCTTCGGACTTGAGAAGACGTCGGGCAAAACAAAAGGCTATCCATGTATGAATCTCATTGTCGCGAGTATCCAGAAAGGGCTCTGCCAGTTTATGAATCTGTTCAAACTTATCGTACAAGATGTGATCTCAAAATATCCTGAGAAGTATCGGTTCAGAACTTGCGGTGACTTCGTATGATTTTAACGAGGGTTTGCCGCTGTACATTTCATTAAAAAGTCCCACCAGTCTCTCGTAATCTCCACTTCGCTCGTACGCGTCCAGATCGGCCTTTGTATCCCAAGCCGTCACCGAGATACCTTCGTTATTTTCTTCCAGGCATTCCAGGAGATGCACGAATCGATTCCCTTTGTGGTTCTTGTGGGCAGGAATAACTTCTTTGTTGTACAGGTCCCGCAGGTCGGGCATCTTGCCGCCTTTTACCTTGAAAAACGTCATGCGCACGTACATCGTTACTCTCCTAGAGAAAAAATTTCACGCGAGCCGGCATACCGGGCCTGCCCCTAAAAAAACAGAGTTGAAAATTGGCGGCAGACACATCCCGTGATCAGACGACCTAAAAACCCTTCATCATCTCTCCCATGATATATGGCACTTCTACCCGACCGGTGGGCGCCAGTATCCTGCTGCCATAGTCGGTGGCGTAGGCCTTCTTCAGTGACCTGACAAGCCGCCGGAACTCCGTTGTGTCAATGGCCTTGGCAATATCCACTATGTTCCTTGCAGTGCATTCCGCAAGGATTTGCGGCCCCTGCCCGATCACAAGACGCCACCCTCCTGTAACAGGCACTCCAAGTTGCTTCATTCCGGGAATACATTCTTCCTTTACGAAGCGATAGTGTTCCGATTCCTTGCCGGGGAGCACATTGTAGTATTGGTTGAACTTCCACGCGCCGGTCTGAATCCGATAAGGGCCTTCCAGGACCCTTCCGCTGGACACCCAGAGCTTGCTGGAATACTTCCACACCAGGCCAAGAAGCTTAGCCGAAACCTTTCGATACTCGTCTGTGGCGAGTATTTTTCGCAAGTGATCCTGTTCATCGACAGTTGCAACTACTACTACTCTGGGACCTTCTCCCACAGCTACATAATAGCCTCCAAGAAGCTTGATCCCCAATTTTTCAATTGCAGGATTGTACTCCTTAGTAACAAAAGAGGAATATTCATCGAACTTTCCTGGGATAACGTCCCAATACTGAGTAAAAAGAATGGTCATGCATCGCCTCCCGAGACAGAATTTTTTCCCAGGTTACATCTTGAAAATTCGAGTCATAAGTTCAGCCAGGTATTCGGCATCATTTTCTTTTTTCTTTGTGAACTTGGCTGGGCGAGCCTGCACCCAGAAAACATTTTCAGGGAACGGCAGATCCTGGTCAATAACCCATTCCATGTCTTGTGGAACTTGGAAATGGTCTTCGACCTGTTTCGAGATGCGAACGATCTCCTGGAGTTCATCAGGCTTGAGGCAGGCCTCACCCTGCATGTCTTTCGGAACGTCGGTCGTTCTTATCCCTGAAGTATGATAGCACACCATTTTGGTTTTGTTACCTATGATGCACTCAGAGTCGCCGCATTCCTTGTCCACGATAAACTGGTCCGGAGTGATTTCCCCGCTCACCACACTCTCTCCAAGACCCCAGTTGCCTTCGACTACCACTTTGCCGGTATCTCCTGTGGTAGGCAGGACGGTAAGAACAACTCCTGCACACTTGGCATTCACCATTTTGAGCACTGCTACTCCTATAGGAGTTTTTTCCATTTCCATGTTTTTTTCGAGACGAAATGCAATGGCCCTCGTGGTAAAGGCGCTGCCCCATACCTGTATCACCTTTTTTCCCAGCTCCTCTTTTCCACGGACATTCAGATATGTCTCCATTTGTCCGGGCATGCTCACCGAACCACTGGACCGTACGGCCACTGACATGTCTTGAATACCGACTTTGAGACAAAGGCTGTTATAGTTCTGCCAGAGTTCTTCCCGCATTTCGGTTGGCATTTTTTTTGATTCGATAAATTTTCTTATACTACGGCTCGCCTCCATCTGCTTTGTTACGTTTGTCAAGAGGTGTCCATTTTGCCTAACGTATTGCCTGATCTCTTCGCCCGCGCCGCTCTCGGACATGAATCTCTCGTACCCGTCTACTGAAATGGCAAATCCTGGAGGGACTTTCATTCCAAGGCGGGTCATTTCACCTAGGTTTGCGCATTTCTTGCCGACCAAGTCGTTATCTATGCGGCCCAATTCCTCAAACCAGTAGATCCATTTATCAGGCATTTCAAACCAATCCCTTTCCGGATTCGGGCAGGTGACCGGTAGAAGGGCTTTTAGAGCCGAGGGTCACCTGCTCGCGCTGAAGCCGGTTCTATTTATCCAGAATGTAAACTGTTCCTAGATTCGCATCGACTTTGACCCTTTGGCCGGACTTGATCTTTGCGGTGCCCTCAAAAACGTTCATTACAACTGGAATGCCATATTCTCTTCCAACTATGGCAGCATGGGAAAGGCTGGCTCCCCTGTCCACTATGACACCCTTGATCATGCTGAAGACCGGCGTCCAACTGGGTGACGTACTTGCCGCGACAAGGATATCTCCTTCTTGAATGAGATGGAGTTCGTCTTCGGTCATAATCACCCTTGCCGTCCCTTCGGCCACTCCCGGGGAACCGCAGGTTCCGTAAAGGTCGGCTTTGAGTTCGGGGCGAACTTGAGGCATTGATCCCACAACCACCTTCAGGGCTATTGGGTCATTGGACTTGACTAGAACCCCCATGGCCTGGTCCAAATCAAACCCTGGGGCCAGAATTGCCGGTGGATTGGGAGTCTTTTGCCATTCGAGCCATTCTCCCCGTCTGCGGTCAACTATATACCTGAGGTCAAACTGGTCCGGGTTTAGACCGGCGCGGCGGACTTCATCAGGATTAAGGAAAAAGATGTCTTCATGATGATCAATCGTTCCGGCTTTAACGAAACGTCTCCCAAGACCAAGGGCGCTTCTACGTATCATGGCATGAGTATACAAATCAAGGTAATGGTCGTGTTCCTCACTGAAGACACCACTCTTCTGAGCGAGCCGCATGAGTTGCTCGAACCAACCCCTCTGCTCAGTCGGTACTTTGCTGAGGAGTTCTTTCTCTGCTGCCAGACGGTCCCCGGTACGTCTGGTGCGCTCTTCATCCAGATTGAACGTTCCTCCTTTCAAGATGAAATGCTTTACCATTCCAAGCGCCGGGGTGGGGTCTTCAACCCATGTGGGAAGGTTGATTTCGGACATACGTTGCATCCGCCAGCCGTCTTCATGCATCAAGCCCATGAAATCCTTCATAAACGCCCTGCCCTTTTCAGAACTTTCAAGTTTTTCGCGTATATCGGGCGCCTCGTTCCCGATGAATACATCAACTAGTCCATCGTCCTTAGCTCGGCGGGAAAATTCCCATAAGCGGCGGTCTACTTGGAACACCTTATTGTCGAAGCCGGAAACCACTTTGTGGAACAGGGGAGAGGTATCATCAATCCCGGCGAGTTCTCTACACATGTTTTCGAAAAGTATATATGCCGTGTACGTCCCGTACATCATGTACATGTGTATTTCCCACATTCGGCGACACGTGTTGATCGTGTCTTCAAAATTGTGCAAGAGTTCGATATTGGTGGCCTGGTCCGTGTCCAGCGCCTTGAGTTGCTCGTATCGTCCCAATATTTCTTTGACAAAGCCGTTCCACAGACCGTCGTAGTCCTGTATAAACGGTAAAATGGCTTTCCTGAACTCGACTTCTCGTCTCTGCTTCTCTTCCTCGCTTTTCACCAAAAGAAGTGTGAGATACCCCCCTCCGTTAAGAAACCGCCAATCCCATCCCTTCACGGTGGGCAGAGACAACTTTTCCGCTCCGTACTGCATACCGTGTCGACAGAAGTTTATCCAGAACCAACCGAACATCGGAGTCCATGGCGGCACAGAATGGGTTGCGTCAAGAAACCAGGCGGGGGACT
>CAINUH010000215.1 GCA_903853735.1 uncultured Desulfomonile sp.
GACCAGGTTCATCTCATACATGCAGACGCGCTAAAATATGACTTCAGGGCTCTTGTTGAAAAATTGGGAAAACTGAAAGTAGTGGCCAATCTTCCGTACAATATTTCCAGTCGACTTGTGTTCAGGTTCTACGAAAACAGGACCTTTTTCAGTTCCTTACACATTTTACTCCAAAAGGAAGTTGCTGAACGTCTGGTTGCATCCCCCAGCACAAAGGAATATGGCGTTCTAACTGTCCTCCTTGGCGCAACAGCGATAGTGGAACTCCTTTTCGATATTCCTTCCAGCGCTTTTTTCCCCGTGCCTGCGGTAGTTTCTACGCTGGTTCACATTCGCTTTCCGGAAAGTGCTCCTATTGCCATATCTGATTCAGACCTGTTCACGGCCCTGGTGAAAGCGTCCTTCCGAGGACGACGCAAGACTTTGCGGAATACTCTTAATTTGTTTTCTTTACCGGAAATCTCACCACGACTGCTTGAGATTGCAGCCGAGACGGCCAAAATCGACTTGAGCCGACGTGCCGAGACTCTATCGCCCAACGAATTTGGTTGTCTGGCCGAGCAGATTGCAACTGAACTAGAGGTTCAACGTCAGTCTGTCTTGATTCCGGAATAGAGGAATGCTACATTTTCCGCTCTCAGATGTCAGTGAAGGAGATGGCTATGGATTTGAAATTCGTCAGAACAACATGCCCCTATTGCGGATGTGGTTGTGAATTCCTTTTAGAGACACTTGACGGAAAGCTGGTACAAACCCTCCCATCCAAAACTAATTCAATGAATGCAGGCAGGCTCTGCATAAAAGGCTGGAACGCTCACGAGTTTGTCCAAAGTCCCAACAGATTGACCAAACCGTTGGTTCGCAAGAACGGGATGTTACAGGAGGTCTCGTGGGAAGAGGCTCTTGATTTCACTGCGTCGCGATTAAAAGACATCAAGAACGCCCACGGTGGGGACGCCCTGGCATTTCTGACCTCTGCCAAGTGTACCAATGAAGAGAATTACCTGTTCCAAAAATTCTGCAGAGTGGGGTTTGGAACAAACAATATAGACCACTGCGCCCGCCTCTGACACTCCTCTACGGTGGCAGGTCTTGCCGCCGCTTTCGGGAGTGGAGCCATGACGAATTCGATCAACGAGATTGAGGATTCGGACTGCGTCTTCATAATTGGATCCAACACCACGGTCGCTCATCCTCTGATAGCATACAGGGTCTATCGAGCCAAGGCCAAGGGAGCCAAGGTGATTGTTGCGGATCCTCGCAGAATACACATGGCCAACATAGCCGACATCTTCGCCCAACAGAAACTCGGGTCGGATGTTGCACTGCTCAATGGAATAATGAACGTCATCATTAGTGAAAACCTCCATGACAAATCCTTTATTGAAGAACGCACGGAGGGGTTCGACAAGCTCGAAGAGTTGCTCAAGGGTTATCCACCTGAAAAGGCGGCCGAAATATGCGGAGTTTCCCCGGAAGACATCGTTAAGATTGCGAGAACCTATGCTGGCGCAGAAAGCTCATCCATCCTCTATACGATGGGGATCACACAGCACTCTCACGGTGTTGACAACGTGAAAAGTTTGGCCAACTTGGCCATGCTCACCGGCAATATCGGCAAGCCGTCTTCAGGCGTCAACCCTCTCAGGGGGCAGAACAATGTGCAAGGAGCTTGCGACATGGGTGGGCTTCCAAACGTTTACCCTGCGTATCAGGCGGTGACGGATGAAAACAACAAGAAGAAATTTGAGGATGCATGGCAGGCAGAGCTTTCCGGTAAACTCGGCTACACGATAATGGAAATGATGCACGGACTGGAGGACGGGTCAGTAAAAGGGATGATCATCCTTGGTGAAAACCCGGTCGGCAGCGATCCCGATGCAAATCATGTCAAACACGCTCTTGAATCGGCCGAGTTCCTCGCAGTGATAGACATTTTCCTAACCGACACTGCCAAGCTTGCCCACGTGGTGCTACCGGGAGTCTCGTACGCTGAAAAGGACGGCACATTCACCAACTCCGAGAGAAAGGTCCTGAGGGTACGAAAGGCTGTAGAACCTGTGGGAGAGGCGAGGCCGGACTGGCAGATCATTTGTGATCTTTCCACTAAGTTCGGGCTTCCCATGAGCTACAATTCTCCCAGTGACATTTTTGACGAGGTCGTGAAAGTTACGCCAAGTTATGCCGGCATCAGCTACGATCGACTGGAAAAGGAAACCATTTCATGGCCATGCCCCTCAAAGGATCATCCTGGAACGCCGATTCTGCACAAGGATCGTTTCACAAGAGGCAAAGGGCTGTTTCACGCGATAGAGTACAGGCCGCCGGAAGAAATGGTTGACGAAGAGTTCCCGATTCAGCTCACTACCGGCAGGTATTTTCCGCACTACCACACCGGCACCATGACCCGTAACTCGCCTTCTCTGCATAATGAAATGCCGGAAGGACACGTTGAAATCAACCCCATTGATGCTGCTGAGTTGGGTCTTAAGAACGACGACGAGGCGCGCATCGTTTCACGCAGGGGTGAAGTCGTCAGCAAGGTGCTCCTAACGGATCTCGTTGATCGTGGGACCATTTTTATGAGTTTTCACTTTATGGAGGCCAATGCCAACGTACTTACCAACCCCGCGCTGGACCCAATCTGCAAGATTCCAGAATACAAGGTATGCGCGGTCAAGGTAGAAAAAGTGAAGCTCGACGAGGCAAGTGCGGCAGTCGGTCCCTGACACGAACTCGCCTCTGTGAGACGAACATTGACGGGTTCCGGCGTGTGGAGTCAAACATCAACTTGTTTCAGGAAATCTTGATGCACAGGGTAGCCCAGGCTCATAGCTTCTCTTGCGTGTTGCCTCGACTGCTCCAGGTCGCCTTTCTGGTACAAGGCCACGGCCAGGTTGTTATGAGCCATTCCAAAGCCGGGATTGATTTCCACGGCCTTCTTATTGTGCTCTATACTCTTGTCGATATTTCCCAACGCCAGGTGCGCGTTGCCCAAGTTGACATGAGTGAGTAGGGAGTCAGGATCAACTGTCAAAGCGCGCTCGAAGCTCTGGACCGCTTGATCAGGCATTCCCTTGTGCATGAACGCTATCCCGATGTTAATGCAGCCCTGAGTGAGATCGGACCTGAATTCCATTGCTTTCAGGCTCTGTTCTATGCAGCCGTCATAGTCTCCCTTTTGAATAAGGATCCCCGCGAGGTTGATTCGAGCTTCAAGCAGGCCCGGCCTGAGTTTCAGCGCGGATCGGAATTCATCCGCGGATCTATCCCACTGCCCCCTTTGCGCTAACGCCAAACCAAGATTGTAATGAGCGTTGGCAGAGTCCGGTAGAGAGGCTACTGTTTTCTCCAGCTTTTCAATGACTGCGTCGTCGACTGTCTGAGCATGACCTTTGTCCGGCAAATCTTGAACCATAATTCCTCCTCAAGTTGGATCTGGTTTTTCAGATCTATTTTCTCTCTTTATTCCCGTCAATATTGCATGACACTTACAGGCCGTGGCAATGAGGTTGTTCCCCGGCCCTACCTGACGGGTCAATGTGTGCAGGTCTGCGACTTGATATCCCCCTATTCCTGGTAAGATTTGGCGACTCCGAAGTACGCTCAGCTTGAAACCAGGTATCTCCGTTTGCTTCAATCTCAAGCACAGTGGCTCCCTGTATTCCCCCGTGACTGAACACAGATCACCCTCGGGGCAGGCGTCCGGACAAATGAAGTCCGCTACACTGTAACAAATACTCGAATGATTCACAGGATACGGATTTGGGGCAATTGAAAGTGTTCGCTCCGGGATGTGTGCAGCACGGGCGCCCGGTAAACCGGCCAGAACAAGTGACGCTGCAAGGTGGAACGGTACCGTGGGAATAATCCAGTCCGTTGGCCCAATATCGCTGGATCCGGACAGGAACGAGACTGCATCTTCCCTGACAAATGTAACCCCGGCTTTGACTTCGTTGTCCGAGTCTCCTAACCGCAGCTCCACCACCGTAATCAGTGCATTCGGAAAAGAAACGTGCAACATGGCTAACGCACGTCTTCCAAACTTTCCGTACCCTGCGATGCAGAATCTCATTCAAACTTTTCCTTTGACCACCCGCAGTTTACCGGCGAGATCCAAAAACTTGTAAATTGCGCTGAAACCGCCTAAATCGGACAATATATCTGCCACAGAATCGGCTTGCCCATCTCCTACTTCTAAAATAATCGCCCCGCTGTCTTTCAAGTAATCTCGTGCATGTACCGAAAGTCGACGAATCACATCTAGTCCATCAGGACCGCCGTCCAGGGCTCGTTGCGGCTCGAAGTCTCTAATCTCACGTTCGAGAGCAGGTATGTTTTCAGTGGGAATGTACGGCGGATTGGAACAGATCACATCGAACCCACGACCCGGGCGTATGGCAGAAAACAGATCTGACGCTGCACAGTCTAGTGAACCGTTCACATGGGCTTCCTTGGCATTGAGCCATGCAATCTGGAGCGACAGTGTGTCAACATCCGTGGCCAGCACGGTGGCCTTGGGATTTTCGTGCAAGATTGAAACAGCCACAGCACCGGACCCAGTTCCGACTTCCATCACCCAAGGACTGGCAATTCCTTTGATCTCTTCCAAAACGACATCCACCAGTATTTCCGTGTCCGGTCTGGGTATGAGCACCCCGGGTGCCACTCTAAAAGGGAGTGACCAGAATTCTTTTGTTCCAGTTATGAGAGCGACAGGTTCTCTCTCAGCCCGGCGCCTTACCAAATCTCGATATCGGTCTCGTTCGTGTAGTAACAAAGGCCTGTCCAGATTCAAGTACAGGTGGAGCCTGTCCGTACCCAGGGAATGCGCCAGCAGCACTTCCGCGTCAAGTCTGGGGCTGCTCACCCCTTTTCCGGCAAGATAGCGACCGGTCCAATCCAGTACATCCTTTACCGTCCAGCGCTGACTTGTTCCATGAGATGCTTTCATGACGCTTCTCGTGACTGACTCACCTGCATATTGCACCCCGGACACGGTTTGGAAACAGGGACACCGAGAAAGTGGTCTCGCCTTTTGACATCATACCCCATCACCTTTGTGCGCCTAACAAATTCGTGACGAATCGTGACCTGCAAAAAAATGGGGAACCGCGCGGCGTCTCGTTTGTCTCAAAAAATGAATCGCTTCCTACCCCTGAAGAAGTCCCGGGGCAATTAACCGGGATTCCTCCCTCCTCAATTGATAGGCATTTGGGGGCAATGATCGCCCCCGTGCCCTGCCCGCCACACGGAGCGACGACCATTTTCGTGAAAAAGACCACTGCCTGCCAGTCTCAATGACCAACAGCATGCATATTATCCGGGCCGGCGATAGTTGTCTAATTGTTGAACCGATCTGGGCATTCGCATTCCTCCGAGCAACAGAACAGTTCGGGTGGGTGTGGAACCCCTAGGGAAATTATACTCGTTGCCAAAATTTCTGACGAGATTGCTTCGCTTCGCTCGCAATGACAAACGACGCCACAATTGTCATTGCGAGGAGTTGGAGGCGACGAAGCAATCTCAGCCCAAGTATGTTCGAACCAGTGGTCCCTCAGTGAATCGGACACTAATTTTGGCATTGCCTATAAGACAGGCATCGTTACACTACAGATCAAACTTTACTTTTCAGTCATTTGGCATTTGTTCAGTGAGGCTTGAAAAACAGAAAGGGCCTCAGTGGCTCAGCGAACACAGATTACGCGTGGCTCAAGGCTCTTGATGTGGTAAGTTGGCTCGTGGGTTTATTTTTTGCCTGCCGTCCTCCCATCGCGTGTTCGAGCGCTATGTTAATTTGCGCGCCTGATTGGACGGGTTGTGTTTGCCCGTTGCTCGAATGCTGGAAATGGGATTATCTTTTGGCTAAGGCTTTGAATATCGTGAAAAACGCATGATCGATCTGCACGTTCACACATCTATGTCCGACGGGACATTTTCACCGGAGCGCCTCGTCCGCCTGGCAGCCGATAAGGGGTTGCAGGCTATCGCTATCACAGATCACGACACAGTGGCAGGTATCGGTCCTGCCCGGACTGAAGGGGCTATTCTGGGAGTCGAGGTGGTGGCCGGTGTTGAAATAAGTACGCAATGGCCATCCGGGATACTTCACATTCTCGGGTATTTTGTCGATCCGGAAAACCATGCCCTACTGGTAACCTTGGAACACCTGAGGGGCGGCCGGTTGGAACGAATACCCAAGATAATCGACAAACTCAGACGGTGTAACGTGCCTATTAGCGCAGATGAGGTTCACCGGGAAGCAGTTGGAGGCGTACCTGGGCGTCCTCACGTGGCCGAAATCATGGTTCAAAGAGGATACGTCAGGACCATACAGGAGGCTTTTGACCGTTATCTTAAAAAAGGCGCTCCCGCTTACGTGGAAAAAGTTAAGCTTCCACCTGGTGAAGCAGTTGACCTGATAGTTGAAGCTGGGGGCTTGGCCGTGCTCGCTCACCCCTATTCTTTGAACCAGACCGAACCTCTTTTTCTTGAACAAATCCTACGTGGACTAATTGCCGGCGGTTTGAAGGGTATAGAGGCGTATTATCCAAAACACACGATCGAGCAGACAAGAGCTTTTCTTCGTTTGGCATCTGAACTCGACCTTGCAATAACCGGCGGCACGGACTTTCACGGATCGAACAAGCCTGAAATTCAACTGGGCGTGGTACCGGGAGTGGTCGGGATCCCTTACTCTATTCTTACTAAATTGAAGCAAAGGAAGGAGTCGGTATCTCCTGTTGACGGTTGGAGTCAGACGCACGGATTTCAACCTGAGGTCCAAGATGTTTCGACTGATCCTCATGATCCGGGAGGAACCAATCCGTGAGCCGGTTCCATAAAGTTGCCGTCCTGGGTCTTGATGGCGTTCCATTTTCACTGTTGCAGGAACTTTTTGCGACTGGTGTGATGCCAAGACTTGCCGAAGTTGCGAGATCCGGGAGTTTCATGAGGATGGAGACATCTCTGCCCTGTGTTTCTTCCGTAGCCTGGACTTCATTCATGACGGGAAAGAATCCCGGTGGGCATGGCATATTTGGATTTACCGACTTGGCGCCTGGCAGGATAGCCCTTCGCCTGCCGTCTTTTGACGATATAAGTAGCCCTGTGATGTGGCACGTGGCGCAGGGAAAGAGGTCCGTGGTGGTTAATCTGCCTTTCACCTACCCTGCTCGACCACTTCCGGGATTGCTCATATCAGGTTTCGTAGCGCCCATTCTCGAGAGATCCGTTTATCCGCCAACCCTCATTAACTGGCTCAAATCAACGAACTACCGGACCGATGTGGACGCTGTGAAGGGCCGTCAGGACAGGCAATCGTTCATCAGGGACCTCTTTGAGACCTTGACTATTCATTCGGAAGTAATACTGAAACTCATGTCACAAGAAAGATGGGACTTGTTTATTGGGGTAATCACTGGTACAGACAGGCTCCATCATTTTTTTTTTGACGCAGCTTACGACCCTTCACATCCCTTAAGGGACGTTTTTCTTGATTACTATCGACGAGTAGACTCTTTTGTCGGGCGCTATGTCGAAAGGTGTGACCAGGCTACCAGGTTGGCGGTTCTTTCCGACCATGGCTTTACTCAGCTCAAAACGCAGATTTATTTGAATAACATCCTTGAGACTATGGGTTGCCTTCATTTTTCCAATCCGAGACCTCGTTTGCTCGAAGACATTCATCCAGGCTCAAAGGCTTTCGCCATGGACCCATCGAGGATTTATCTCAACTCACGCGACAGGATTCACGGTGGATCTCTCAGCCCAGGCGAGGCTCACACTTTTCGAACCAAGTTGAAATACGACCTGGAGAGCCTCAAACTATCAGACGTGGGAATACAGGGCTCAGAGGGCTTAGAACGACCGGACGATCCACTTTTTGAGGGGGTTCGTATGAAAGAAGAGATTTATGATGGAAAATGTCTGCCCTGGGCGCCGGATCTGGTCGTGCTTCCCAGGCCTGGGTACGACATTAAGGCGGCATTGCATGTCCGGGGTCCTGCAATGACTGACATTTTCACCGGAATGCATACTCATGACGACGCTTTTCTTATTTTGAACGACCCTGCTGCAGAGAAGCGGCTGCCTCGCCCGTTCATTACCGACGTATTCGGTTTAGTGATGGAAGTGTTACACCCGGCTTTGACAAGTGCTTAACGTAGTCCTGGTACATCCTGAAATACCACCAAATACCGGAAACATCGGGCGGCTGTGCTGCGCAGTGCATGCCAAGCTTCATCTTGTCAAACCGTTAGGTTTCAACCTGGATGACAGGTCTCTTAAACGAGCGGGATTGGACTACTGGGACAAACTTGATCTGGTAATCTGGGATGACCTGGAGGGGTATCTTATGTCAGCGAATGCTGACCGCATGGTTCTGACGAGCAGCAAGTCCGGCAAATCTTATGATAGGGTTAACTACCGATCCGATGATCACTTGGTATTCGGAGCAGAAACCACCGGCCTTCCCAAAGAAATTTTCAAGCGTTTCCCTACAAGGATTGCCCGCATTCCGGTGCACCTGGACAAGGTGCGTAGCCTCAATTTGTCAACAGCGGTGGGCATCGTGGTTTATGAAGCCCTCAGGCAAACAGGCTCCCTGCCGGGGGAACCGGCTATGCTCTAGCGCCGGATAAGCTGCAGGCTTCTCGTCGAGTCTTGGAGAACCGGAGCACCAGCGGGAGCAAGCAAGTATTGCCGGATTTCGCGAAGAGCAGCCGTTATCTCAATGAGATTTTCTGGAGCGAGCATTTGTTTGTGGCAGGTCGTGCAGAGAGTTCTATTTGGCTAACAGCTCTTTGACTTTGTTGATCAGACCATTCATATTGCCTGACTTGAGAATGAATGCGTCAACCTCTTGCAAGATGGGATCGCCCGCCACGTACGGGTAGGCTGTGCTGACGACCACCGGAATTTTGGTCTTAAGCTTTTGAAACTTTCTTATGAAGGCTCTTCCCCCCATCCCAGGCATTTTGAGATCTAGTATTATGATGTCCGGGCGACTGGACTTGAGCAAGGCCAACGCTTCCTCTGCGGAGGAAGCCTGGATGATATCGTATCCGAGTTCCTCGAAAACTTCTTTGTAAAGCAGTCTTATGGAACTCTCGTCTTCCACGTGCAGAATAGTTGACATCATAGCCCTCCAGCCTCATCCTAACACTGCCGATAAAAACTGGCAATCACGTTCTTAAAGTCGACGAGGCAACACTTCTGGAGAATGTTTCCTACAGTCCGTCAAGCGGAAAGCCGCTGGTCATTCCAAAGCCTATAGCGGCGGGTGATTTGGTTGCGGTCGTGGCCGCGTCGGGTCCTCCCTCTGAAGCACTCTTGAATTCAGGATTAGACTTCCTGAAACGTAAAGGTTTCATGACAATAACCGGAAGACACTTAGGCAAGAAAACCGGTTACCTTGCGGGAACCGATGCTGAAAGAGTCGAAGACATCAACGAGATGCTCAGGAATCCCCTGGTCAGAGCCGTGATGTTGGCCAGAGGCGGGTATGGGGCAATGAGAATCTTAAACTCTATTAACTGCGAAGCTTTGCTCCAAGATCCCAAGATACTTCTTGGTATGAGTGATGTTACGGCGCTCCAGATGTCTCTCTATAGCCGTTGCGGACTCGTCACGCTGGCAGGTCCCTTTCTTGCGGGGCAGATTGGAGAGGGGTTAGACCCGCTTTCCGAGGAGTCCCTGATGCGTGCTCTAACCGAACCGATTGAAGGCCGGGACTTGTTCGACGGCGTAGCGAACGATTTACGGCTACTAAAGTGCGGCAAGGCTTCCGGCCCGCTGCTAGGCGGTTGCCTTTCTCTGATTTGTGCTCTTATGGGTACTCCCCATCTACCGGACTTGACCGGTACAATATTATTCCTGGAAGATATCCAAGAGCCTCCATACCGCATTGACCGGATGCTGACCCAAATGAAGTTGGCCGGTGTGCTCGACTCGGTTAACGCTGTAGTCCTCGGCCACTTTGTTGGTCCTGACCACGACAACCTTCTGCCGGAGGTTGAAAGAATTTTACTGGAAATGACATCGGACAAACGGTTTCCGGTGGTGTCCGGATTTCCACATGGTCACAAGCTGCCCAACATCACTATTCCCAGCGGAGTGCCGGCTGAACTGGACACCTCTGTTCCGAGCCTCACTGTCAGGGTGGGCTGAGTGACGTTCTCCTTAGCACATTAGCACGTCGTGCCGGTTATTCTCCTGATTCTTTTCGCGTCATGGCTAGTACCGTCATGGTCTCTATCAACTGTGAGATGTCCGCGGGTTTTTCCAAAACTATGTCCACCCCTGATTCGGCAAAAATAACTGCCGAAACCAAACTGCTCAGGCAAAACCATCGCTCCCAGGAAATTGCCGAATCGCCCTGGGGGTTTTCTCTAAAGAAGGCTCTTATAAGCATTAACCGGGTAGCATAAACGGCAGCCACCACTAAGAACCATGCAACAAGAATCCAGTGCGACGCCACCGGCCACAGTATCACGACGAGAAAAAGGGCCACCGTTGTAGCACCGTAGACGACCGCGTCGGCTTGCTCGTAGAGCTACCGGATTTGAGCCCAGCGGAGCAGCGTTGGTGGGACGGAAGAGTCGCGCTTTTGAAAACCCGTTTCGTTTCTTGGTCCGGTGTTCATTGGACAAGCCTCGGATACTATTGACTACAATTTTGGCACACACCGCAAGGTTACACAACATTGTAGTGAGAGAATCAGGACCCTATCCACACAATTTGTGCTAGGATGGAAGAGTCATGGAGGAAAACCATGTGTGCCACACGAATAGCCATAGCTCAAATCAATGTCACTGTGGGCGATTTGAGAAACAACGTTGAAAAAATATGGTCGTGGGTGAAGAAGGCAACAGATTCCGGCGCGGACATTGTTACCTTCCCTGAACTTGCCGTCAGCGGTTATCCGCCAGAGGATCTTCTCATCAAGCCTCGCTTTATCGATGACTGCCGGTTGGCCCTCGAACATCTGGCCGCCAGGTGCAAGGATATACCCGTTGTCGTTGGATTCCCCGGTTTTGCGGACGGACATGTCTACAATGCAGCGGCTCTGATACACGAAGGCCGGATCGTAGATATATATCACAAGATTGAACTGCCGAATTACGGAGTATTCGACGAAGAAAGATATTTCGGGCATGGAAAACGTGCCATGATCTTTGAAATTAACGGAATCCGTTTCTCGGTCACTATTTGTGAGGACCTATGGGTACCCGGTTCCGTTGCGGAAAATTATGCCATTCGCAACCAGGCGGACGCCGTCCTGAATATTTCAGCATCTCCATTCTTCTCACAAAAGCTTGCAGTTCGTCTCCGCACTTTGAGTCGATTTGCCGCTGTAACCCACACCACGGTCTATTACGGCAACCTGGTTGGCGGGCAGGATGAACTGGTCTTCGATGGCGGCAGTCTGATTGTCGATTGTAGCGGTGCAGTCCTGGGAAGGGCCAAGCGATTCGAAGAAGATTTGCTCTTGAGTGATTTTCAGCCTTTAAGATCTCCTTTGGAAATCCACAGGCCGACTGACAAATCCTGCACTCAGTCCTCGATCAAACTGGATGTCAAAGCCGGACCTGATAGAGAGCGTCTCACTCCATCGTTTTCTCCTGAAATGAGTTGTCTGGAGGAAATACATGCTGCCCTCGTTCTTGGAACCAGCGATTACGTTCTAAAAAACGGGTTCAGGAAAGTTGTGATCGGTCTCAGCGGTGGGATAGACTCCGCTATTACAGCAGCTATTGCCGTTGAAGCTGTGGGAAAAGAAAATGTCGTCGGCGTTACCATGCCGTCACATTACACCTCAAACGAAACACTGTCCGATGCAGCAGTTCTGGCGGAGAATCTCGTCATACCGCTCATCACCGTTCCCATTCGAGGCGTGTTCCAGTCTTATATGGATGCTTTGAAACAACCCTTGGGGGACGGTCCTCCGGGAATCGAAGCTGAGAATTTACAGGCTCGGATTCGAGGCAACATTCTCATGGCCCTTTCCAACAGGTTCGGCTGGCTCGTGCTCACTACCGGGAATAAGAGTGAGACGGCGGTAGGGTACTGCACTCTTTACGGAGACACTGCCGGAGGATTCGCAGTCATAAAGGATGTTCCCAAAACCGTGGTCTATCAACTCGCGGAATACATAAACACCAAGGCTTCGAAGGAAGTAATTCCGACCGGCATAATCCTTCGGCCACCTACTGCAGAGTTGAGACCCGACCAAAAAGACGAGGATTCCTTACCGCCTTACAGCACCCTCGACCCTATACTGAAAGCCTACGTGGAGCAGGATAAAGCTCCTGACCAGATTGCAGCGGAAGGCTTTGATGAACGAACTGTCGACGAAGTGGTGCGAATGGTGGATCGAAATGAATATAAGAGGCGGCAAGCACCCCCTGGAGTCAAAATTACACCAAAGGCTTTCGGCAGGGACAGGCGGCTACCCATGACTAACCGGTATTCAGGCGAAGCAATCAACTTCCTGTCCGACCAAGACCACTAAGAGCAGCCGTAGCCCATTGTTCGCCCTAATGCCGAGACGTGGCCACTGGTTGACAAGCTCTTAAAAAATATTCGGTTCGCGGAATTCGCCGAAGACGTCCCTGAAAACGCTGGCCATTTCTCCCATGGTACAATAAGCTTTGCAGCAATCAACCAGGATCGGCATCACATTCTCTTTGGACCGGGCTGTTTTCTCAAGCTCTTTCAGATTCCGCGCCACCTCGGACGCACTCCGTTCCGCCTTGACTTTCTTAAGACTCGCAATCTGTTTCAACTGTGTTTGAGGATCATACTCGTGTAATTCCACATCAGGCTGATCTTCATCCACGTACTTGTTTACTCCTATTTTTATATATTCCCCCTTCTTGATTCCCAGTTCCCATTCGTAAGCCTGTCTGGCAACAAGCTTCTGCACAAAACCGTTGGACACGGCTTCTATCATACCCCCCACGTCCTGGATGCGTTTACGTTCTTCCTGGATTTTGTGCTCCATCTGTTTCGTGAGAGTTTCTATGAAAAAAGATCCCGCCAGTGGATCTGCCGTATCTCTGAGACCTATCTCGTCCATAAGGATTTCGCAGGTCCTGAGGGAGAGAAGTGCTGCACGAGGAGTGGGTATGGTGAATGCCTCGTCGAATGAGCAAAGAGCCGTTGTCTGAGCACCGGCAAGAGCAGCGGCCAGGGCATAATAAGAGCTTCGAATAATATTGTTCTCGGGCTGCGCCTTGGTCAGTCCGAAGCCTCCCCCTCCAAAAAGCCCCCTGAGATGCATAGCCTTGGGGTCGCCAGCGCCATATTCCTCCTTGAGCATCTTGGCCCACAGCTTTCTGGCAGCCCTGAACTTGGCCACTTGTTCCCAGATGTTACCGAATATGTTGAAATTAAATGTGATTCTCCGAGCCACATCATCTACGGAAAGGCCACGCCCGACTGCTTCATCAATGTAAGTACTTGCTATCTCTAAGGCAAAACCGATCTCCTGCGCAGGATTCGCCCCGGATTCCCTTATGTGGTATCCGCAGACCGATACAGGGTTGCAACGGGGCAGCGTCTTGATTGAATACTCGATGGTGTCTCCGATAAGACGCACTGCGTCCCTCACTGGATAGATCCAGGCTCCCCGGCCTATCATTTCTTTCAGAATATCATTCTGTGGAGTGGCGCTGATCCTCTTGATATCAAACCCTCGCTTCTCCGCAGTGGCCTGGTACATGGCCAGCATGATGGTTGCAACAGCATTTATGGTCAATCCTGAACCGATTTTGTCCAATTGAATGTCGGCAAAGGCAATCTCGAAGTCTCGCAAGGTGTCCACGGCCATCCCCACGCGACCGACCTCACCTTCCACTATGGGGTCGTCCGAGTCGTATCCCATCTGGGTCGGCAGGTCGAAAGCCACATTGAGCCCTGTCTGGCCATGTGAGATCAGCAACTTGAACCGTTCGTTGGTCTCCTGAGGCGTCCCGAACCCGGAGTACTGCCGGGTCGTCCATGCCCTCGACCTGTAGCCTTGGGGGTGAATACCCCTTGTGAAAGGATATTGACCGGCATCGGCCAAATCTCCTTCGTAATCAAAACCTACTTCTTTCAGATCCTCAGGGCCGTAGTGAGACTTGACCCTGATACCTGACTGAAGGACTACTTCTTCGATGCCGTCTTTGTCATTCTTTATGTACTTGGCTACACCCATTGTGATTCACCCCGTAAGACAATCATTCAAATTTTGTCATCGATTTTTTGAAAGTCCCATAACCTTCTCGTCAAATGATGCCGTCTGTCTTTAGTGCCGCAATCTCCTCCGAGGACATGCCCAGTTCTTTGCCTAGTATTGCCTCGTTGTGCTCTCCGAAACGGGGCGGAAACGACAATCGCCTCTGGTTGGCTTCCAGAAAGGGAGTAGACGCAGGGGCCGGTGCCAGGGTGAGTTCAAATCCGGTCTTTTCATCCTTTGCTCTTAACAACTTATCTAATACCAGGGGGTCTTCCATGACTTCAGTTATCGTGCTGATCTTGGAAGCAGCCACACCGATTTGGTTCATCTTCTCAACCAAAGAATCAGTGGTCATGGTGCCGGCGACCTCGGATATTGCCTGGTTCAGATTTCGTACATCGGCTATGCGCCCTGCATTCTTCTTGTAATCTTCCCGAGCAAGTGATGAAAACTCCGGCAAAGAACTGAAAGCCGTAAACTGTTTGTCGTTGCCAACTGCTATATAAACGTATCCGTCACGTGTGGGATAAACCGATACCGGAGCAAAGAATTCGTGGGTGTTCCCACGACGAGAGATTTTCTTTCCAAATGTACGGGTCATGGTGATTGGCACAGTGAGCCATGAAGTGGTGCTTTCAAACATGGAGACATCGATTCTGGACCCCTTGCCGGTCATGGCCCTAACGAAAAGCGCTTTCATTATGAGGCCGTATGTATGCTCGCTCGTCCCCATGTCCGGCAGCGGTATTCCTGTGACCTGTGGAGTGCTGCCGGGTTCTCCGGTAAGTTCCATAAGCCCGCCCCTAGCCTGAAGAATTGGATCGTACGCCGCATCGTTACTGTTTGGGCCGAAGCCGGTAATCCCAACCCATATTATATCTTCTTTCAGGGCCTTCAGAGAATCGTAATCTATCCCCAACTTCTTGTAATTCTTGGGAAGTTGGTTTGTAGCAAAGACATCCACTTTCAGTCCACCGACGAGGCGAGTCAGTATGTCCTGACCTCTTGGGTCCCCCAGATTCAGGGTTAGCGCCTCCTTGCCGGAATTAATAGCCATAAAATAGCTGTTCATACGTTCTTCGCCCGCAAGAAAGGGGTCTCCTACCAGCCGGTTAGGGTCTCCAAAAACAGGGTGCTCGAGTCGAATCACTCGGCATCCATCCATTGCCAGGCGGTAACTCAGATAAGGTAGTACCGTGGCCTGCTCCAGAGAAAGAATCGTCATGTTCCTAAATATATCCATCCGCCCTAATCTCCTTCCAGTTGGACAATAGTGTTGAGAGCCGCTTTCAGGGAGTCTAAGATTGTTGCCCGCTGACGACTCTGATCCTTCATCACAGCTTAATCCCACAAAAACAATCGTGTCAAGGACCCTAGTTCATAGCGTTTTTGGGCCCAGTTTTCTCCTTTCCTCATCCCTGATTTCTCTTCTCAGAAGCTTGCCGACTTTCGACTTGGGGAGCATGTCCCGGAATTCTATATACTGCGGCACCTTGTATGCCGCCAATCTTTCTCGGCACCAACGTACCAACTCAGTGCCGCTCACTCCACGTGCATCCTCATTCAAAACCACGATGGCCTTGATTCTTTCACCGAATTTGGGATCAGGAACTCCCACAACGCAAGAGCCGATCACCGCCGGGTGATCCTGTAAGACGGCCTCTATCTCTGAACAGGAAACCCGGTAGCCCTTGTGTTTGATCACATCAGCCCGGCGATCTACGTATGATATCTCGCCATTTTCTTCGAGTCGAACAAAATCGTTCATCCGGTACCACACTTCACCATTGATCTCTACGTAGGCTCTCGCAGTTTCTTCGGGTTTGTTCCAGTATTGCTTTGAGATGAAATCCGATGTTACCAGAAGTTCCCCCGGTTCTCCCTGCGGCATGGGTGCCAGTGTCTCGGGATCCACCACCATGGTCTTTCTCGATGGCAAAGTCCTTCCCACTCTCGTTGGTGAAGGTTCCCTGTCGAGCGGGCTCATCGCAGTGAAGCCCACTTCTGTGGAACCGTAGACTTGGTAAATTGGCTGTTTGAACATGTTCTTCCATCGATTGAAAATTTCCACGGGCAAAACGTCACCGCCGCTCCAGCAGAACCTTAATGAATTCAGGTCAAATAAGTCCAGACGGTCGTTTTCCAGCATCATCCTGTACAGGGTCGGCGCTCCGAGGAAAAGGGTGACCCTGTACCTTTGGATTGCGTCCAAAATTGAGTCAACTTCGGGAATAGGCATTAAGACCGCGGTGTTTCCATTGTACAGGATCATACCCAGAATCATCCCCTGGGCCAACTGGTGAAACAACGGATTCACCATGATCAGAGTGTCTTCGCCTTCCCGAACGTGCCCCTCACCAAACTCTTTTATCTCGTTGATGAAGGAAACCATGCCTGAATGGGTGGCGATACAGCCTTTAGGGAAGCCGGTGGTACCGCCTGTGTATAGGATATAGCAGAGTTGCCTCCCCGGATCGATATCCACCTTTGGCGGAGCCGCCGGGTATTGGCTCAACAGCTTTCCGAACCAATAGATATTTGTACCTGTTTCAATCGCTCCGGAGGGCACTTTGTCAAAGAGAAAGCCGAAAACCCTCTTATAAAGGGGCAACATTTCAACATACGTCGTGACAATAATTCTCTCAAGACCGGTTTCGAAAAAGACTTCTTTGACGTACCGGAAGTTGGTGTTCAGGCAGATGACGGTCTTGGCCCGGCAATCATTTATCAAATATCTAATCTCAGTAGGGGTGTAGATAGGGGAAACCGGCACGGGAATGCCGCCTATCACTTGGGCGCCAAGATATGCAATCAGGAACTGGGGAGTGTTGGGAATATAGAGCATTACTTTGTCATCCCTGCGAACGCCCAGGTCGTGCAAGGCCGTGGCAAACCTTTCGATGAGTTCCTTGAGCGCCCGATAGCTGAATTCCTCGCCCAAGTAAATCAGGGCCGTCCTGTCAGGGAATTTTTCGCATGCACTATAAAACCCGTCAATCACTCGTTCGGTGGCCTTGGCCATGTCCAGCACCTCTATTCATCCTGCAGACCGAAATACGCGGATTTCACGTCTTCGTTGGCCATCAGTTCCTCGGCGGTCCCTTCCACTACCACTCCGCCGTTTTCCAACACGTAACCGTAATGTATGATAGGGAACACCGGCCGGGCGTATTGCTCTGCGATCAATATGCTCAGGCCCATCGTCCGGTTGATGTCTTTGACCGCTTGGATCAGCATCTCTTCCATGGCCGGGCTTAGACCGAGCAACGGCTCGTCCAGCAGCAAGAACTTGGGCTGCGCCATCAAAGCCCTTCCTATTGCCAGCATTTGCTGTTCGCCGCCGCTGAGAAAACCGGCTTCCCGTCTCTGAAGATTGACCAGGGCGGGGAATAGCGTAAAGACGTAGTCCAGGGTCCTCTTAGCCTCGCTCTTCGTGGCGATGATCCCGCCAATTCTCAGGTTTTCGATGACCGTGCTTTCTTTAAAGATGCGTCTTCTTTCGGGGCACAACACCAGCCCCTTGCGCGCCCTATCACTTGGCTCCACGTTCACGACACTTTGGCCGTCAAAAAGGACCTCACCCAGGACGGTAATCCTCATTCCGCCCCTCATCCTTTCTTTTTTCGCCGTATCCAAAATGATCCCCGAAGCTGTGAACATCAGGGTTGTTTTGCCGGCGGCGTTCGACCCGAACACACCTGTAATTTGAGCTTTCCCGCACTTTATGGTCACGTTGTTCACGCCTATGGCATTTTCATAGAACACCATGAGATTATGTATTTCCAGCAGGTTCATTTTGATCTGTCCCCGCCGATATATGCCGCCTTGACATTGTCCTGTTTCATGACTTCCTGGGGAGGCCCTTCCGCTATCTTCTCCCCGAAGTTCATGACCAGCACCTTGTCGGCCACCCTGAACAGTTCCCGCAGTCGGTGCTCTACCATAATTAGAGTCATGCCCTCGATGACAAACTTTTCCAACAGGGGGATCATGCTGCTGATCTCGGACATGCTCAGCCCAGAGAAAACCTCGTCGCAAAGTATTATCTCCGGCCTGAGTGCGATACACCGGGCCAGCTCGAGCCTCTTTTGATAGCCCAACGGCAGCGAGCCGGCGATCTTGTACGGCACGCGAGCGTCGCGCTCAAAACCTATTTCCTCAAGAATGTCAATGGCTACGGAGTCAAGATCGCCCAACTTTCCGGCAGTGGCCTTCCGGACGCGAGGGGAATTAAGCGGGACAATGAGATTCTTATAAGTCGGTAGACTGTGATATGGCCTCATAACCTGGAAGGTCCGCGCAATTCCCAGGTTAGCGATTTTGTTAGGGGCCATCCCTGCAATGTTCTTTCCCTTGTAGAGAATCCGGCCGCCGTCGGGTTTAACAAAGCCGGTCACAAGGTTGACCAGAGTTGTCTTACCAGCCCCGTTGGGCCCAATCACTCCCATAACCTGGCCTTGATTGAGTGTAAAACCCACGTCCCGAACCGCCTGTACGCCGCCGAATTTCTTGCTTACGCCTCGAACATCGAGCAGAGTGTCAGCAGCCATGATCAAACCTTTTCCAGACGTTCAAACTGGTGGTACTTTCGTTCCAAGAAATTCATCAGTCCTTCCGGCTTGTAGAGGATGAAGAGCAGAAGGAGCAGACAGTAAAGGACGACGCGCAATTGTCCTAAACCCCTGAGCGCCTCTGATAGTGGGGACAGGATCAACGCTCCGATGACCGGGCCGACCAGGGTGCCCATTCCACCCATGACCGTAGCAGCGATCGGCAGAATAGAGAAGTCCATGGCAAAAAGCGACAGGCCCAGCCATCCGTAAAGATGGGTCAAGTATGCTCCGGCAAAGCAACCCATCAAGGCCGCAATGAATACCGCCAGGACCCGATAACGAAATATGCTTATCCCGGAGGCCAGCACCGCCCGGTCATTGTCCTTGACCGCCATCATAATGAGTCCCACGTCTTCACTCGCGAACCGTCTCAAGGCAAACAATATGACCAGGACGGCTATGACTATTACGTACTGTTCCACCCAGATGTTAGGCAGGGTATCCAGGCCGGTAATCCCTTCTGTGCTGCCGAAAAGGCTCAGGGCAATGATGACGTTCCTTGCGAAGAGAGGCAGCATGAAGGTGATAATGGCAAAGTAAATTCCCCGTAGCCTGAGGCAGGGCATGATGACGAGCGTGCTCAAACAGGCCCCGATGACGGCCGCCAGGGGAATAGTCACCACGGGCGGCAGGCCGAGGTACTCGTTGAGAAGACCGGCGGCATACCCGCCGAAACCGATGAACAGAGCCCCGCCGAGGCAGACCAGCCCGACGTACTCTGCCAAGAAATCGAAGCTCAGGGCCAGAATGGCGAAGACTCCCGCGGTGCATAAGACCCTTTGCCAGTAGTGATCCAGCACGAGGGGCAGCACCAGGAGACCCACGATCAGTAACAGCCTTGGCGCAAGCAGGTAGGTCATTTCACGCCAGGAAGAAAGCGCATACAGACCGGTGCTGCGAACATTGATGCTTCGATCGAGCCTTTTTTTGCGTTGGTCCTGGGAAGGCATCAGACCCTCTCCTCAAGTTCTTTCTGCTTCCCCAACAGGCCCGAAGGCTTGATGAGCAAAACCAGAATGATCGTCCCCACCAACACTACGGATTCCCATAGAGCCCCAAACATGTAGGTGCTCACCTTCATAGCGAACCCCACGAGGAAAGCGGCTAGAAAAGTGCCCGCCCAACTACCTAATCCTCCGATGATACACACGGCAAGAGCATAAACGAGAACGTGATAGCCGGCTTCTGCGGTTACGTTGCCCAAGGGAAGAATGATCACTGCGGCCAAGCCTGCCAGCGCCGAACCAATGGCCATAGAGATCATAGCGGCCCTGTCGGAGTTGATTCCCAGCATCATAGCTGCCTGTTCGTCCTGGGCAATCGCCCTCAAGGACAGGCCGATCTTGGTCCGATGAGTGAAAAACCACATTCCAACCGCCAGCACTACGCCCGCACCCACCACTATCAGGCGTTGGTAATCGACGAACACGTTGAAGATCGCGATCTTTCCGTCAAAAAATGGTCTCAGCATGTAGTTAGGCCCGATAAAGCCTTTGAATCCGCCGATGCCTTGAAGACGCAAGCCCTCCAAAATGATGAGGCTGACGGCGAAGGAGGCAATGATCTCAGAGGTCGGCATCCCCCGTAACCGGATGAGGACGAATTGGTAAATGGCCAGCCCGACGACTGAGGCAATGGTGAGAGAAATGACAATAGACAACCCGTAATTGAGATTCAGGTCATTGACTAAAGACCAAGTTAGAAAACCTACGAGAACGTAGATGGCGCCATGGGCGAAATTCGGAATCCGGCTGACTCCGTAGACCAGGCTGAATCCGATGGCTGTCAGAGCGAAGGTCACACTGTTGATCGCGCCGTATATCAGGACTGACTCCATGACCGCACCACCTCCGTGATGATTGGACAACCGCCACGAGGCCGGAAAACGGCCTCATGGCGATAAATCACATCAGCGCTTAATCCACGGCGGAAACTTGATCTCGCCCATGGCAGCCACCTCGGGAAAAACTTGAACCCGTTCGCCGTCCTGCCACTGCACCCAGCATCCCAGTACGCTGTTTTTTGGGTCATACCCGTAGATGACCTGATGATTTTCGTCAAAACGGATGGTCCCTCGAACCGCTTCCAGGTTGGTTTTCTCCAACGCGGCGATCAAAGCGTCCTCTTGCAGACTCCCTGAGCGTTCAATGGCGTCCTTAAGCACGTACATGCCCTCATAGGCGCTAACGCATCCGGTGCTGCGGGGAGGCACCCCCCACCGTTTCTTGAATGCGTTGTAGAAGTCCATGGCCTTGGGCGTAGCCTTTGTAGGAACGTTTCCGGTTTCGGAAAGAGTAACGATGCTGTAGGCGCACTTACCATCCGTGGCCTGCCAGAATCCCGGGTCTTCGGCCGCACCGATGAATCCTATGGGCAACGCAGGCACTTCCATTGAGGCCCACTGCTTCATGAGGATGGAGGTTTCAGGCGCATAAGCCCAAATGAAAAGAATTTCAGCACCGGAATTCTTGCACTCCGTCAAAGCAGAGGAATAGTCCGTTGACCCTATGGGGTGCTTGTCTTTACCCACGATCTTCCAGCCGTCTTTCACAGCCAGAGTCTCTACGATCTCCGATGCCCTCCGGCACATGGCACTGTCATCGATGGACACGTAAATCTTGTCAAAACCAAACTTTCCCTTCATCTGGCGCAGAAGGTCCAGGGCCTCTTTGACATACCATTTAACACTGCCGCTTTCCCTGAACGAGTACTTGAATTTCTCCTTGTCCTTGGAAACCTTCTCGTCCCATCCAGGTGTGTAGCAGCCAATGCTGACCACATCGAGCTTCTTGTACCGAGCAAAGAGATCCAGAGCAGCCATTCCGCACTCAGACATGCATGGCCCTCCGGCTACCAGATCGACCTTTGTCTGAAGAATCAGCTTCTCGATGGCCAACAGCACTTCACTTGTAGGAACGCCGGGCTCCTCATCACGGCTGTCGATGATTTCCAGCTTGAAGGGCCTCAGCGAATCACCGACCTTCACACCGCCGGCAGCGTTGATCTCCTCTGTGGCCAAGATCATACCCCGCTCACCGTTCTGACCATAGTTGCTCGCGCGCGGGATGGGGGCGCCCACAGCGATGGGCGTCGCCTTTTCAGCGGCAGTCCCATCAGTCACTCCGAGGCCCATTCCCAACATAACCACGGTCACGATCAGCAGGTGAAACTCTTTTCTCATCTCAGACCTCCTTATCGGTTTTTATTGGTCACGAATGACACTTGACGCAATTTCTCGCCATCACGGCCAACTGGAATTCCAGGTCACACTGTAGGCACCTATTGGCCTCAGCTATTGCCTCGTCATCACCCGGGCAGATGTCGACCTCCTTGAACCCTTCAAGGCGTTCAGCCACGGGGAGGGTAGGCGATATCATCCGAGGTAGGTCGGCAAAGCCCTTGGCACGGGCGCCGTCATAAGACTGCGCATTTTCTCCAGCCGCAGATTCTGCCTCAATAATCCCGTCGCCCCCCAGATACTTGTCGATGTGGCAGGCAGCACGCTTACCCGAGGCGATTGCCTGGATAATGGTCCCCGGGCCTGCTGCCATGTCGCCACCTGCGAAGACCCCTGGGATGGAAGTGCCCTGGGTCTGAGAATCAACCTCGATTACTCCTCGGGTGAGGTCGCAGCAACATTCCCCCTCGATGCAGGAAAGGTCGGCGCTCTGACCCACGGCAAGAATAACCTGGTCGACCTGCTCGGTCAATGTGATTCGGTCGTCGAATTGAGGACAGAAACACCCCTGAGCGTCAAATACGGCGGTACAGCTTATTAGCTCTATGCCTGCGACATGCCCGTTCTCGCCCAGGACGCGCTTGGGGCCCCAGGACGGCATGAGTCTGACCCCTTCTTCCAGAGCCATCCGGACTTCCCAGACATTGGCGGGCATCTCCTGCCTGCTCTCAAGGCACGCCATGATCACCTCTTTTGCCCCCAGTCGGCGGGTGGTGAGGGCCACGTCTACGGCCACGTTGCCGCCCCCGATCACAAGCACCCGGTCTTTCATGGCTATTCCCCTGCCGTCTCTGACGGCTGAGAGGAAGTCAAGTCCCCACAGGACTCCCTCTAAACCAGCGCCATCCAGGTTGATCTTTCGGCTCTCAGGCAGACCCAAGGCCATGAAGACGGCTTCGAACCCTTCTTGCTTGAGGCCCGCGAGGTCGAAATCCCTTCCGAGTTGTTGATCGGTCTTGAGTTTGATTCCCTGACTCAGTATCAGATCAATCTCCCGGTCCAGAACGTCATCAGGTAGACGGTAGGCCGGTATGCCGTACCTCATCATACCCCCCGCGCGGGGCCTCGCCTCAAACACCGTGACACTGTGCCCCTTCTTGCGCAGGAAGAATGCAGCGGTCAGACCGGCAGGACCGGAGCCGACAATCGCCACCTTGCGGCCAGTCTCGGGCGCCGCCTTAACAATATCCGGCGAGGGTCTTCCAGCCTTGTCCGCTGCGAATCGTTTAAGTGCGCAGATGGATACCGGCTGATTAACCTCTCCGCGGCGGCATTGGGTCTCACATGGATGGGTGCAGACCCTGCCGAGAACTCCCGGCAAGGGAACCCGCTCCAGAATTAGCTCGTAGGCCTCCTGGGGTTTGCCCTTGGCGATAAGCCTCAAATAACCGGGAATGTCGATTCCTCCCGGACACGCCTTGGCACAGGGAGGCGGGCCATCGGGAGTCAGTTCATCAGGGCTCATGGCACGAAGATTGCGGATGATCCCAAGGATGGCTATGCCATTTGGGCAGACTGTCTCGCAACGGCCGCAGGTAGTGCAGATCCACGGCAACGGGGTGTCGGCCATTTCATCCGCCAGTTCCATTTCTATATGGCGCAGGATCCGCCTGACGTTGTACCCTTCAGTACCTGTAATTGGACAGGCAGAACTGCATAAACCGCACTGTTCACAGGTATGGAACATTCCCACGTCATTGAATTTCGCCTGCTGAGTTGCCTTGGTAGTCATCCCCTTCACCCTTTATTCCAATCCCAGGGCCTCCACCATTTGGCGCATGGTGTTGGCAAACTTGGGCCCGTCCGCGGCTGAGCACCAAATGTTCCACAGCTTTTCCGGGTCATAGCCTTTCTTGGCAAGCTTCTTCTTGGTGCGTTTCATTCTGGCCTCACAGGCGTAGTTGCCGGTGATGTAGTGGCATGTGGGGAACTCACATCCCGCAACCAGCACCCCTGCTGCTCCCAATTCGAAGGCACGCTCCACCATCTTGTTGGAGACACGGGCCGAGCACATAACCCTTATCAGGCGGGCATGAGGCGGATATTGCAGGCGGCTGAC
>CAINUH010000216.1 GCA_903853735.1 uncultured Desulfomonile sp.
GTATGGCCCGCCCGGCATAACACCATGACCCCGTCGGTGTATCCGTTATTGTAGGGGCGACCCGGTGGGTCGCCCGGGAAATGGGGGTCTTGAGATAAGGTGATATGTTCAGAACAGTGGGGATTTTGTTGTTCGACCTGAGCCGCTGAAATGTCTTGACAATGCTCGTGGCCCCATTATACAGTAGTGCCTAATATGACTTGTCTTTCTCTCCCGTCGTCTCATCCGGCTAACGGGCGTGAGGCAAGAATCAAGACCTCAGGACGAAGACGCTTGTGCTTCCACCCGTTGTTTCAATCATTCGGTTTCCTTAGAGGATACGGATACTTCCCCTTGCCGACTCAGTCCTGAAGAGCCGAGAGGGACCTTTGTCAGAGGAGTACAGACGTGGCCGCTATTAACATTTATGTCGGGAACCTGTCTTTCGACACGAACGAGGAACAACTCAAAGAACTATTCGAAGGCTATGGGCAGGTCGAGTCGGCTACCATAATATCCGACAAATTCACGGGTCGCCCGAGAGGCTTCGGCTTTGTGAAGATGCCCGAGCGGGAAGAAGGGCTCAAAGCTATTCAAGATCTGGACTCGAAGGATTTTATGGGCCGAAGTCTCAAAGTGAATGAGGCGCGTCCGCGGACAGACCGTGGGGATCGTGGAGACCGTGGAGACCGCGGCGGGGACCGCTCAGGCAGGGGAGGCGGCGACAGCAAAGGCTCCCGCTGGCGGTAAGTAACTCCTCTCTCGCCACACTTTTGAAAACGGCCGGAGCCCCAAGGATAGCCGGAATCCGGATCGGGCTCATGAGCGGATGTCGGGGATGAAAGGTCATCCCTCGAAGGGGTGGAGTTTCGTCTGAGCCGGAAGTTTATCGAGAACGCCGCCGCCTGCCTGAATATCCAAAAAAAAATCACCACACGGCTCATGAGCGGGTGGGGTCGTATTCACACCACCACGTCGAATATTGTCTGGAATTCTTCGGCAAAGACATCATTCATGCGAATGGACGGCTGCCCTTTGGAACACCATAACCCCGTTCCATACCGTGGGATGACAATTGTTACTCGTCTTGACATCCAGGAGAATCCGGTAGTCGTTGGCGCTGCTGGAAATAAAATCCAAAGTAGCTTGTCTGGGGTCCTCCCAGTTGGTGTCGTCGACCAGAACGATACAGTTTTGTGAAAAGAACGGTTCGGCGATTCGTAAACCCTTGAGCTGGTCTTCATAGCCATGAGCGCCGTCGTAAATGTAAAATCCTATGTAACCCTTATGAACAGTGGAGAAGTATTGTGCATAGTCCATCTCATAAAAATGGTGATGCGGGCTCCTAAGATTGTTGAACCTGGCCAGGAAGTCTTCCCGAGGTGCGCCGAATTCGGAAAAATTGTCTATGCCGATGCATATTTTACCGGCATTGTTTACCATTCCGGATAGAAAGGTGAAGCCCTGCCACACCCCGACATTGACAAACGCCTCAGAGTCGGCCATTTGCGAAACCCCTTGGCTGATCATTGCCCCTATTGCCAGAGTGGACATCTTTGGAATGCGGCAAAGTTCTCTCAGGCAATGCTTCATCGAACGGTCTTCCCCAGGTAAAGCCGTGTTGAGAAATTCGACCCAGACGCCTACTTTTTCCAACCACCCTGGAGAGCCGGTCTTCAGGATCCTGGCCAACCGATCGTTGTAATAGTCTTCAGGTATGGGTATGGGGAAATGCGGCTTGATAAAACGATAGGATATTCGCGAAATGTACTGGTGGTAATCCATCATGGCAGACCGTCCAATGCGCCCGATTCGGCCGGCCCTATTCAAGGGCGGTAATGGGAACGGGAATGAAGCTCAATATGAACAGTATGACGGCAGTCCAGCCAAGTATTTTTCCACCCCGATCCAGAGGTATATAAGGATTGACGGGAGACGGGTGCTTCAGACCGAGAACCACGGCAAGCACGCCGAACACGCACCAACCCGGCCACAAGAAAATACCAAGAGGAATCAAGCATATCAGAACTACCAGGCTGATCAGCCACGCGCGGCGTTGACCAAAAAGGGCGTAAATGACATGTCCTCCATCGAGCTGTCCTATGGGCAGCAAATTCATCGCGGTAACAAACAAGCCGAACCACGCAGCCATGGCCGTGGGATGCAACAGAATCTCTGCATTAAAAGAAAACTGGCCGAACCTGATAAGACAGAGAAGTTCCAGTATAATGGATGACCCGAGAGCCAATCCTTCGTGAGTTCCGCTGGGCGGCCGAATTTCCGAAAGAACCAGTCCTATCATGAGCAGTGGTATGGCAACCATTGCTCCTGCAATAGGCCCCCAGGCTCCCACTTCCATGAGGACTTTGTTGTCGGGTATGGGTGAGCGGATCTTGATGAACGCTCCAAATGTTCCCAGCGGCGGAATAGCAGGTATGAAGTAAGGAGGAGTCACATCCAGCGCCCGCCTCTTGCCCGTCAAATAATGCCCCATCTCGTGGACCACGAGGATCAGCATGAGGGGCACGGAAAATACCCAACCACGAAGGAAAAAGACAAACCATGAGTCAAGAGTTTGGTTGACATATAATGCGCCTACCGCAGTGGTGGTAATCGCGGTTGCAAGGAAAAGTACTACGTTAATTATCCAGGATTTTCTTTTGATGACAGGTCTCCTTCTATTGGATCGGGGGTTTCGGTCAGGTGCGGCACAGAACAACTGCTGCTGTCTCTGCCCAAGACTTAGTTGGGCGGGCGTCCCCCTGCTTGCTGCCCCCGCCATTAACAGCCCTTGTAAGGAGCAGCCAAAGCTAATCGCAGGCAGGGACGCCTGCGCCACTATGAACAAAGCCGATCAGTCTTTGTGAACAATGCACCCGCAAGCCATATCCGAATCGTCGGCTTCTATCTTGTAGGTCAATTCAATCCCTTCTTTTGCGCGAGTGATCAGTCCAGCCGCCTCAATAGTCTGCAGAAGGGCTGCACAGTCGGACCAATCCCGGGAAAGGTAAATGGGCAGCCATTCTCTGTATTCCTGAAGACGCTTGTCCGCATCCAAAGAGTACAGGACCATAACCACCTGTTTGTGGACCATATCCAGGATAGGATTGGACATCCTCTCCTGGATTGTTGCATCACTCAAAACCAGATGACTTATTGCAGCGGTACACATGGAACCCTCCAGATCTATACCCACTTCGCAGGCACAAAAGGAACGTTGTGAGAAACGAAAATCTTACAGTGGGGCGGGCGTCTCTGCCCACCGTTTTCCCGAAACTTTTGTCGTTCTGTTAGTTCCGAGAAAGCCAATCCGGCCCAAACACGGATTCGTCTTCATGAGCACTTAACTTAAGGCAAGCCGGCGTTCAAGTCCAGTGTGCAGGA
>CAINUH010000217.1 GCA_903853735.1 uncultured Desulfomonile sp.
ACGCCATCCTTGTTCACCGCGAGTTGCAAGACCATGTTCGAGGTGCCGGTATCGCCTTGAGACAAAGCGAACACACCGAGAGGCATCCATTGTGCCCCATCATCCGTGAATTCAGGGAGTCTTGAAACTATCTGAACCGCCTGGCCGTAATAGTCACCCGCCGTGCAAAGCCGCCTGCCGTTCAAGTAGACAATGCCGTCCGAATAATAGAAGTTATTGCCGTAGTCATAGTACAGGGGCGAGTCCCAGTTCCAGACGACCCACGAACTCAGAGCTACCCATGTTGCCGGTCTCCACCAGTAATACCAGGGCCGGTAAGGCCAGATGCGGTTGTGCCAATAAGAGGCGGTCAGGTTCTGGTGGTTCGCCCACCAATTCTTAGTGAACATGTTATGATACCGCTGAGAATAGTTCTCGCGGATCTGTTGAGCCATCTGAGGGTTTGTCTTCCAGCCCGGATGTCCCCCAGGCCCTGGGTTGTGACCGATAACAGCGCGGTCGCCCGGCCCACCAGGTTTCCCTCTATTGAAAAAGTGATCCAATGCCACTGCCCCTGCTGCCCCGCCAACCGCGGCTGCGCCGATCTTGCCCAGGCCAGGCCCTGTCTTACCGGCATTAGTCTTGGGAAGTTTGAGAAATTCCTGCAATTGACCCTGCGTTGGTTTGTTCTTCCAGGCTTGTCCAGCCTGGGAACGTATGCCTTGAGCCGGTATCTTGTTGCCCCCAGGTTTAGTATTCGGTTGAGTCCGGAAAGACTCAGGCTTAAATGACGACTTTTGCCTTGAGAAAGTAGGCTTAGAATAACCGCTTCCTGTTGGTTTGGACAACTGCCCCGAAGGCTGCTGTTTGTTGAATGATGGTCGGTTGGCCGACGGAGCAATATGGCCTATTCCGCCGGAACCACCTCTATGATTACCAACTCCCGGTCCTCGGCCTTTACCAGGTTCATGGCCGCCAACTTTGTTTTCTTCGCCCAAACCACGAGCTGAAGCAGCGCCAACTGTCAAGGCCAAGATCGACACGAAAGCTATTACCATATAAGCCGTTTTATTCATGGCTCATCCTCCGTTCCTGATTCAATTCATCCCCGAGTTCCCTTGTCACCGCCAACCAGGTGGACATGGCAGAAGCCGTCCTGCGTGAACTGCCCCGCTTCATTGCCCCGGTTGTTTGCGAACGATCTTGACCTCATCTATATTCGGAAGGGCCTTGCCGCTGCCTTTCCGATTAGTTGAACTGAATTTGAAGGTGTTCTCGTCCACGTAAGTGTATGTGTTCACCGCTGATATTTTCTCTCCATTGGTCAATACTCCTGAAGTCTTTACCACCCATCGAGGTATTTTGCCCGTCCAGACGCCCTCTCCAAATCCTCCGGATGAATCGAAGACCCATGACTTGATCTTGTTGGTCGAGGCGTCCCATCCTATGACTTGCGTTCCCTCAAGCGTGACGCAGTCAGACTTCTTGGCTGTAAAAGACACCGTAATGAAATTATTGTTCTGAGACCATTCACAAAGGATTTCCACCTTTGAGTCTTCTTGCTGATCAACCCATTCTCCGATCATCCATTCGAGTTCCTTCAAATGCTCGTAATTCGATGTAGGGCTCAGAGTTTCACACGCGCGGGCTATTTTCCAGTCATCGCCACGCTTGACATACTTTACGACATAGTTGGACTCGCGCGAAACCCCGTCAGGGTAGCTAACAAGCGCCGCTCCCTCCTCTATAGCGTTTTCGGGTCCAGTAATGCGGATTTCGGACAGATCGACCTCAAGTTGAGACCCTTTATTTTCTGAAAAAAACTTTTCAAGGATTGCCTCGATCTTGTCACGACCTTTCACCGTCTCACCAGATGGGCCCAGGTATTCCCCGTCTTCAGCCCACAATGCCGCGAGTGCTTTTCCATCGCCCCGATTGAAGGCGTTGACATATAACACGACCAGATGACGAATGGCGGCTTCTTCCCGGCCGTATTGAGTGGATTCTTGGGCAACAGCCGAGCAAACGCTCAACGCGAGAAGTCCTAGAATCAGGATAAATCTAATCATCTGTCGAAGCCTCCTTCTTTCACGACCGGTTCTTGAACCAGTCAAAATGTGTTACTTACTTCCAGGCTATTTCTCGCGCTCCTCACCTGCAAAGAATAATTCTTCTCGTCTCTTTGCTTTGGCTTTCCGTAGTAAAAGGACATGTCCAACATGGATCGAAGCCGGTATCGTCATTCCTCAACCGATCCGAGACTGCTTGTTCACCCGCCGGGCATGTGCAACGTGGATAGTGGAACATGTCCTCCCTGAAATTCTCATTCTGTCTTCTCTCTGCTTGTTCTACTTATTGTTCAAAGACTTTACAAGCGAGCCGTTCTTGTGTATGGAAATCAAGATAGAGATAAGTGCAAACGGACGGCACGTTTGTCGCAATGATGACCGGTCGTTATGTTATATCAACGTGCCCGACAGAGGTGGACGGCGGCAGTATGGTTTGTGCGAAAAGGAGGCTCTCCCGGCAATGAAGCGACTCGTTGTTTTTTCCATAATCTGCGTCTGCCTTTTGGCAGCGTACCTTATGTGTGCGGCAGAGATTAAGGATTCGGAGTCCACGACCCACGGAGTTGATACATCTTCCCACAGCATTGTGGACACGTATACCTTTCCCGGATTCAAAGTGATCCAGTTTACCCTGCCGGTGCTGTCAGTCTACTCGTACATGCTGATCAGCGACGGTGACGCGCTGCTGGTGGACCCGGTTCGAGACATTTCTTTCTATCTGGAAACGGCGAAAAAAGAAGGTGCGACAATCAAAGGGGTTTATTTGAGCCATTCTCACGCCGATTTCGTGGCAGGCCATACCGAAATGGTGAGAGCCGTCGGTTGCCCCATCTATCAAAGTCATAAATCGGGTGCCCTGTATTCCATCAAGGCAGTTGATGAGAATTCGATCGTTCGCCTCGGTCAGGCCACCTTAAAATTTTTGGACACTCCCGGCCACACACCGGACGGTATGTGCTGCGCCGTTTACGGCAAAGACCAACCGGACGTGCCTAGACTTCTCTTTACTGGAGACGTGCTGTTTGTGGGTAGTGTCGGTCGGCCGGACCTGCTTGAAGGAACCATTTCCGCGGCATGGCTGGGTGGGGCCACGTACGATTCATGGACGCAAAAGCTGTCCAAGTTATCCGACGGCGTGATGGTCTTCCCTGCTCACGGCGCGGGATCTCTCTGCGGCGCCCACCTTGGAGACGAGCCCTACTCCACTATCGGAAAAGAGAGGACATCCAATTCGTATTTGAAATACACCAAAAGAAGTGAGTTTGTCGCGAACCTGCTTGAAGGTCTTCCCGAAGCACCGCAGTACTTCAAGTATAACGCCAAGATGAATCGCGAGGGACCGGCGGAGGTGAATTGGACCGCTGCCAGGCCTCCGGAAATAACGCCTTCCCTCGAACTAACAGACCCAGATAAATATTACGTGGTGGATCTTAGGGATGCTCAATCCTATGCCCAAGGGCACATTACCGGTTCGGTGAACATCGCGGCCAGGGGTCGCATGGAGACCTGGGTGGGTACCATCGTACCTTGGGATGCCAGGTTGGTCATTGTGGGCACTCTGGAAGAACTCAAGGAAGGCATGTTGCGACTTCACCGGGTGGGGTACACGGCGGCCGTCATCACAATGGAATCGTGGGACAAGGCCCAACTGCCTGTGACGGCCGGTGCGCCCATCGCCCCGCGTGAACTGTACAGTCTCATGGGGAAGGGGGAGGCCCCGATCATCGTGGATGTTCGTCTGCCGTCGGAATGGATGGCCGTTCGTATTGGAACCGTCCTGAACCTTCCGCTCAATAGGCTGGCCGGCCTTTCAGGTCTGCTCGATCCTCAGGAGGCTGTGGTCCTGGTCTGTAACTCGGCCTACCGCTCCAGCATGGCCGTCGGCATACTGGAGCGAAAAGGATTCACAAAAGCAAGGAGCCTGCACGGGGGAAGCGAGGCGTGGATCAACGACGGCCTGCCGGTATTCGAGGCCGACAAAGGCACCTCAGCGGCTCCAGTCCAGCCCACATCTCCGGCTTCACTTCAACCCGAAACTCCAGCATCAACCCCGGCCTCTCCCAAGAGGCAAAAACCGAATCTCCCAGACGCGGGATGCTAAGAGATTTCGTACGTTTACAGACAGCGTGAAACGTTTTTTTGCGTCTCCCGGTGTCATTAGCCCATAAGTTCCCCGCCTCTATATGGTTGGTCAGAAATTCCGTCTGGTTTCCTGGGAGCGGTGCCATCTTGCCTGCCCAAAATTGCTGCACCTTTTGCAGGCTGGAAGCCTACACTCCGAAAAAAATTCGTGCATGGTGCCGGACAGCAAATCCGACATTAATTTTGACGGTCGCTATAATACCAGGAATCCCTATTTGAAAGGGTTGTATCCTGGTTTCTTGTAAAGCAGGGCCTCATTGTTCAAGATGTCAGGTCGGTAAACCTTCTCGGCCCACTGCTCCGCATCGATCTCCTCAAAGGCCACAGATACGACCGTCTCATCGCACTTGGCGATTGTGACGACGTCCTTGGTTATCTCTTCTGCGAGCAGTCTTTTCTGTTCTTCTGTCCTACCTGGATGGAGTTTCACGATAATATGAGGCATCAGTCGGACCTTTTCCCGCGACTAAGTGATAACAAGGCACGAATGCCGTATCGGATCAGAACGGCAGGGCCAATGGGACCGTTACCTTGCCGCCTATTGTCAAGCTCGATCGGTCGTATGAGAAATCAACCATCGCTGAAGTCACAGAAACCGGCTGTCCTGCAGCGCGGCGTTCGAGATTCATGGGACATGTTCCTCGAAACAGTTCCCACGTCAGAAAACCGGACACTTCAAGACCGGTAAGTGCCGTCAAACCAAATTCTCCGTCGGCTTCCAAGAGTTCCCGTGTCCTAGACCTCATTTTGATATTGAGTTCCCCCGGCTGGGCAGCAAAGAACCCTTGTTGAAACCCAAATTGAATTTATATGGCGACACGAAAAGGTGTCTTCATTTTACGCGTTGAGACGTACGGCCGTCAATGTTATTTCTGGGCGCCCGTCAACCGTTCAATTAGTTAACCGCAATTGGTCTTGACAAGTGAATGTCCTCTCGATAGCATCATTCTGTTCTCATTTTTCCCAAACATAATTGTACATTTCTTTCGCATACATAAGGGTAATAAGCGGGAAATACTCACTCTATTGGGGCGCTGGATTGATGCTGTTCTTACGCAGTGTTGACAGATTGCTTGACTGCGCCTGCCCCACCAACCAATGTCACCATTCAAGATCCGAGGTTATGAACGATCCTGAGAATCGGACATTAATTTTGGCACTGGCAATGTGGGTGTACGGGCGAATCGACATCAACCGCGTCCCGTGAAGGAGTCTCTAAATGAGCATTGGCTCTTCCCAACAAAACGCCGCCAACCTTAAGATTTTGCTCGTCTTGTCTTTCGGACATCTCGCAACGGACATTTGTCAGAGTGCGCTGCCCGCTATTTTACCCTTTCTGAAAGCTAAGCTGCTTCTGTCCTATACAATGACAGGAGTGATAATGCTGGCATCTAATATAACGTCTTCAGTGATTCAGCCGGTCTTCGGGTATCTGTCGGACCAGAAAGAAAAGGCGTTCCTGCTCCCTTTCGGATGCTTATGTGCCGGTCTTGGATTGTCCCTGCTGCCTATACCCGATCATTATGAAATCGTTCTGTGCCTCGTCATCGTCAGTGGACTCGGTATCGCGTTATACCATCCGGAAGGATTCAAAACAGCCCGTTTTTTTACCGGAGACAAGATGGCAACGGGATTGGCCGTGTTCACCGTCGGCGGGAACGTAGGCTTGGCACTTGGTCCAGTCGTGGCAACTTTCATAATCACTCATTTCGGACTCGATTACATGCCGTTCATGCTCTTGTTTTCACTCATATTCCTGTCTTTACTGCTCCGGACTTGGCGTGTGGTGTCCCACGCTCGACCCAGGCTTGTCCCGAAGGGCAGCACGCCTGCTCACAACACGAAAGGTGCATATCTCTCCATTGGGTTGATAGTCGCCGCCGTCATCATGAGGTCCTGGACTCATTTCGGCCTCATGGCCTATATTCCTTTTTACTATATCGACTATGAAAAAGGAGATCCGCTCTACGCAGGCACATTGGTTTCGGTTTTCCTCGCCGGAGGTGCGGTGGGAACGTTGGTGGGATCACCTCTGGCAGATCGATGGGGGTACAAACGATACCTGATATTCTCCATGGCCTTAACCAGCACGTTGTTTCCTTTGATCTTCGTGACACACGGTTCGATGCTGTTCGTTAGTCTCGGAATCGTCGGCATGGCACTTATTTCGAGTTTTACCATAACCATGGTAATGGCTCAGGAACTCCTGCCGAGAAACCTGGGTGTTGCATCAGGGCTCATGGCCGGGTTCGCCATCGGAACCGGTGGAATCGGTGTAACCATTCTAGGAGTGATCGCCGACCACTTCGGGGTGCCCACAGCCTTGAAATCCATTATGGTACTCCCGTTGGTGGGTCTTCTCATCAGTTGCATTGTCAGGTATCCGATAGGCCGCTGCAAGTCTTCCGGGACAGAGTATAAAATGTGAAGCCAGGGTACGGGAGATTTAAGTATGACCAAGTCAAATGCCTGATGAGTGTTGTCGGGACAGATGGCAAACTATGCTCCTATTTGTGCCAGTTTTTGCACCGAGGACAACATCAATTCGGCAACCTTTTCCCAATCGCCGGACCGAATATGCTTCAGGCGCTTCGGTGCATACGTGCCGAGATTTTGGCATGTCTGATGTTCTACGCTCGAACATCAGAACCGCCGGATTCGACACCCTCCAATTCTTTCCTATCCCACAGGAGAACCTTTTTCAGAACGGCCCTGAGTGTGAACACACATACAAACATTGCAATATGACCCCACGTTTGTAATTGAATCACGGTGAGAAGCGTGGCTATTAATTTGATGCTGAACCCTAGGAGTGCCCCGTCTGCTACAACCCATTGGGCTTGGCGGATGTTTCGTGTCACAGCCAGGACATACAAACCGCCGACACAATGACCTGCAATCACAAGAACACTTACACCCTCAATGAGGATCACCAAGATATGCAGTGGCAGGAATTCAGGTTGAGCCACCGGTTCTCCTGCGTTCCGCCTTGTCAATGTCCTTCTGCAGAAAGAAATTGAGTGCCGTGCGGATGATGATGATGGCCGCGAGTTGGCCGATTTCGTTCCAGGTTGGTGCAACGGTGGTTCGCAGAATGTCTGCCGCGAGTTCAAATTCCAAGCCCAGTGCAAGCCAGCGGCCAAGCCCTAGCCGTATCTGTTCCTTGGTCAACTGCATGTCGTGCCGGTGGATAAACAAATGAAAAGACTTCACCGCTGCTTCTATGGCAGCAAAGCTGATTATCAACCCTGCCATGGCTTCGACTCCAGCGGCGAAATAGACAATCAACTGTTTCAATATCTCTATCATTAGGAACTTCACCAACAGGTCAGATGGATCCTGTAAATTGAGGAGCTTTTCTTACATCGTAATGTGCATGATATAGGCCGTCAATTTCAAACTCGAAAAGATGATCATACATGGTGTCTTCCTGTCCGGTCACAATTTGTGAGGAGGTGCTGTCTCCCGGCAGGCAATAAGGCTCAGGCCCTTCATGGTCATCACTACCTCCCCGGTCTGATTCAGTACTTCGACGTACGAGCGAACAATTCCTCGATCCGGCTTTGAGCGTGATCGTTCAGCCTCGAGAACAGTTACGCGCAGAGAGAGCACATCACCGGGATACACAGGTTTGGGCCAACGCACCTCATCCACTCCGGGGGAACCCAGACTTGTTACAGGTGAGATGTAATGCTCAACAAAGAGCCGCATCATAAGGCATACGGTATGCCAGCCGCTGGCGATCAATCGGCCGAAGATGGACTGCTTCGCCGCCTCAGGATCCGTGTGAAAGGGCTGCGGGTCGAAGCGCTGTGCGAAAGCAATTGCCTCGGCTTCCTCGACCGTGATGTAACCGAACTCGTGAACCTGTCCGGGGATGTAGTCCTCGAAGTAGCGATGTACCAATTGAGTGGGGAAGGTTTGTCTGCTCATGAAGTTCCTTGGATCATCAAGACACCGGCACAGGTTTGAATCACGGAGTCCGAGACTCCCCATTGACATATCGCTTCATTGTAACCGGATGAAGTGGGTCTTGACAAACTTCAAATTGCTTTCTTTTACAATTAAGGAGATCTCAGACCGTAACTCCTCAAAAACTACGGGCAAGGAGACTCCTCCACCCAGTGTATTGACGATTGGATGGGGTCTTTATGACTGTTTTCTTGGCAGTGGTCAACTGTTACTCCTTGAAGCAACTGTGAGTGGAAACCAGATTTCTGCGTGTCACCTCAAAAAAGAGCGCGACAAGAGGAAGAAAATATGCTTTACAGGGGGTATGAAAGCCACCCCAAAGATTCCCGTGTTCCAGACACATAATACGCTCTACCGCCGGGAGCGAGTGCAAAAGCAGAATAAACTTTCTGGGAATGCTTCGTGCGGGCAACAAGGATTATGTGCTCAACCCCACCGCCCTTGATTAC
>CAINUH010000218.1 GCA_903853735.1 uncultured Desulfomonile sp.
AAACTGGAAGGGGCGAAGGACGAGAGCGCCAGCCAGGATGGCCTCCGCGTCCCGCGTTCGCTCATGTCGGCTGCTGTATAGGTAGAGACGGCCTTCAATGCACTTGTGAGCGGTTTGGTCCAGTTTTGCCTCCAGGCATACATGTCCAGCTTCAGCTCCCTCGTACGGGTGAATCCATAACATACGTGAGAGCTTAAATCCAGTTTGGTGAAGAGCTTTCCTGACACGATCCAGTCCGGCAGCAGGGTATATAAGAGAAAGCCTTCCACGAGCTTTCAGCAGTCGCACAGATGCACCGAAAAGGTCATCAAGAGGCATCATGAGCTGGTGCCTTGAAAGGGCTTTCTCATGCTGCAGACTGATTCGTCCCCGGCCAGGTTCGTGATAGGGAGGATTGGAAACGACCGCATCAAAAGATCCGTGACGAAAAAAGCGGTCTGCTAGCCTCAGGTCGCCCCGTATGACGATCACCCGCGATTCAAGACCATTTAGTTTCACTCCCCGAGCTGCTCGATCCGCCAGATCCCTCTGAATCTCGATGCCCATAACCGTTACGGACGGTTGTCTCACGGCTAAACCAAATGCTATGACGCCGCAGCCGGTGCCGGCATCCATGATATATTCACAGGGCTGCGGGTTGGCGAACCAGGTGAGGATGATAGCGTCCTGGCTGACTCTATACCCACGTAATGCTTGAATTACTCGGACCTTGTTCCGAAAAAGTCCGTTCACTGACTCGTCTGACCGATTCGGTTCCACGATGCAGCTAGATGGCGAAAAATGTCACCATCAAATCCTTTCAATTTGTAAACTAAGATTTCACTGGAAACCCAAAAACATTCATGACTAGTCCCGAAGAGAGTTTAGGATAAAAATAAGTAGATTTGTGAGGCAGTTTGTGCCCCACCTCGGCAGCCGCACGCATCTGCTCCACTCGAGTCGGGTTGAGAATGAAACTCATCTGAACTTCACCCTTCAACGCTTTGTTTATGGCATCAATAGCCGCTGGAGCATATTCTATCTTTCCCTCACAGGCATTTTTGTCCAGCCCAAGGCCGAGACCCAAAATGAGTTCTCCCAGAATTGTCACGTCCAATTCTCGGAGACTCGATGGTATTTCAGGATCCATAACAGAGTCTATTACTTTAAAATCCTTGAGCCTTAACAGTCTGAGGCTTCCGTCTTTCCATGCTGCCATTCCAAATTTGCCACCGATGCTCGAGAACGAACGCAGCCTCTCAACCATCGTCTGAGCGGATTCCGCCCTGTCTCCGTTTGCGGAACACAATTGTTCTATCTCAAAATAAGGTTCCAGAGCGCTTAGCATGAGATTCACATCAAGGCCTTCGATTCCCTTGATCATCCGGTGCGCCGGCAGAATAGTAAGGCCGGGATTTGACATGGCCGTCAGGTACATCATGACGTATTCGTGGCCCTGATCTGCAATGGATATCCCTGATGCCACAATCTCCTCTTTGTATGCTCTCGATGTCTCGTACCGATGGTGTCCGTCTGCGATAAAAATGCTCTTGTCTCGTACCAGTCCAATAATTCGAGAGATAACTTCCTCGTCTTGAAGGTTCCAGACCCGGTGAACAGTACCGTTGGAATCAACAGTCTCCTGCAGGGGGCTCCCGCTCATAAACCTGTTGTAAGCCCCCATTACCTCTTGTGGTTCGTCATCGAAAAGAGCATGAATTGGAGTAAGGTGCGCTCGACAAGCTCGGAGTAACTTCAATTGGTCCTCTTTCGGACCCTTGTACGTCTTCTCATGTGGGAGAACCTTACCTGGGCCGTAATCGTCGACTTTGACCAAAGCTATAATACCGTCTATCTTGGATCGTCCTCCCTCAGGCATCTCGAAATCCATCTGGTAGATGGTCAATCCGGGAGTCTGTTCTCCGACCAATACGCCTCGATCAAGCCATTGATTTAACTTCGATGCTGCCCGCGTGTACCGGTTGTCGGCTTCAGAGTCTTTGTCATATTGTTTTCCGAGAACGAGCCTTATAATGTTAAGAGGATGATTCTCATAGAAAACATCCTGATCCTCTGGAGAAATTACGTCGTAAGGCGGTGTGATGAGGCGATCCAGTTCGCTTTCGAACGCCTTGCTGTAATGAATCATTCTGAACGGTCTAATATGTGCCATTCAGGCACCTCCGGGTCTCATATTCTTTAAGAATTTTTCAATCTACAGGGGCTGGGTTGCTACAGTATTTACCCGAGCCTTTCAATTACCGGATCGATAACCATGCCTTCCTCGCGCTGGCCCAGCGCCAGGGAGTGCTGTAACGCTGCATCTATGAGACGGTGCCTAAACACTTGGAATTATGAAGTGCATGAACCGTCACGGTAGCAGATGGATGCAGTTAAAAAGCTATCTTTTTCTTGTAACATTTAGAAGTCGGCTGGTCAACTTCGCGGAAGAATAATCGGCTTCTCAAGTAGCCTTGTTCTTGTTTAAGGACCGGCCCAATGCATCCAGCCGCTGACACCATCACTTCTCCAAAGCGGGCGAATCAAACCAAAGCCCGGCCACCTTCGGCTCAGAAGCGCTTCCCTGCAAGACCAGCTTGATCAACACATCATCCTTCTCCTTACTGAATTTCGCTTTGAAAAGGGTTATGATATTTCCGCGTTGAACATAGAATCCCAGGGAATCAAGCGATAGTAATTTGCCCAGCGTCTTTTGAAGTTTTTTTTGGAGGTTGAGGAAATCTTCCCTTTTTTGTGATGTTCTCATGAGTTCTGAGAAATGACGGGAGTACATGGCGTAATCCCCGGTGGAAATCCCGTCAATAATCCCCTGGACAATGGCCTGCGGTTCAGTGGCGCTTTCGTAAGTGTTGTCCTTAACCTTCTTTGCCTCTCCGGGGTCCCAGAAGGCGACAATGAGCACGACCATAAAAAATAATCTGGAGAATTTCATAAGGATCACTTCAAATTACCGCAATCCCTCAAAATACATAAGGAGGACAACCTCCGATCAGAAAGTCGTCCCCCTCTACAAACTATTTCTCGGGGGCTCATACTGTTTCGCTTTAAGAAAGGTAACCCTCCGAAACAGATTATTGGTGGCCACAGGCGTCCCTGCCTGTCAAGGTTACGCTCACTAAGCCGACTTGGTATCAGATCCTAGCCGTCTCACAAGAGCAGCCTATTTTTTACCGGTGTCTTTCACTTCTTCAAAGTCCGCGTCTACCACATCATCTTCAGGACGTGCGGAATGATGTGGCCCACCGGTACCTGTTCCAGGCCCCGCGTCTGGGCCTCCTCCCGGCCCGGCAGCCTGTTGATACATGGCTTCAGCCAGTTTATGAGCAGCTTGCTGGAGTTCTTCCAAGGCGTTCTTGATCTCTTGAGCGTCCGAGCCCTCCATGGCTGTCTTGGTCCTCGTTATGGCCGCCTCTATGGTGCTTCTGACAGACGCGTCAACCTTATCTCCGTGTTCTTTCAGGGATTTCCCCGTCGTGTAAATCATGGAATCAGCCTGATTCCTGGCGTCGATCAAGTCACGCTTCTTTCTGTCATCTTCTGCATGGGCTTCCGCGTCCTGCACCATTTTCTGAATCTCAGCCTCTGTAAGACCGCTGGAAGCCGTTATCTTAATTGACTGTTCTTTGCCTGTACCAAGATCTTTGGCGGCAACGTGCACAATGCCGTTTGCATCTATATCGAAAGTCACCTCGACTTGAGGAACTCCTCGTGGAGCAGGAGGAATGCCGACAAGTTCAAAACGTCCCAGCGTCTTGTTGTCCTGTGCCATAGATCGCTCACCCTGAAGGACATGAATGGAAACGGACGGCTGGTTGTCGCTGGCCGTAGAGAATATCTGGCTCTTCCTGGTAGGGATAGTAGTATTCTTTTCAATAAGTTTGGTGAAAACGCCTCCAAGCGTTTCAATTCCCAGCGACAGAGGAGTCACGTCGAGCAGGAGCACGTCTTTGACGTCCCCTTTAAGGACCGCTCCCTGAATGGCCGCTCCCATGGCTACCACTTCATCCGGGTTAACCCCCTTGTGAGGGTCTTTACCAAATATTTCCTTTACCTTGGCCTGAACCGCCGGCATACGGGTCATTCCACCGACAAGAATCACTTCATCTATCTGGGCTGCGGTGATAGCCGCATCTTTTAGCGCAGTACGGCACGGTCCCGCCGTTTTCTCAATAAGGTCGTCAACGAGTGACTCAAGTTTGGCCCTGGTGAGCTTCGTCGTAAAATGCTTGGGACCCGAGGCATCGGCCGTAATAAATGGGAGGTTGATATCCGTTTCCATTGATGAACTCAGTTCAATCTTGGCCTTCTCCGCAGCCTCCTTCAACCGCTGAAGAGCCATCTTGTCCTTACGAAGATCGATGCCCTGGTCCTTTCTGAATTCATCGGCGAGATAGTCCATGAGACGCTGGTCAAAATCTTCTCCGCCTAAATGAGTATCACCATTGGTGGACTTCACCTCAAATACCCCGTCTCCGATTTCCAAGATGGATATGTCGAAAGTCCCCCCGCCCAGATCGAACACGGCTACCTTTTCTTCTTTCTTCTTGTCCAGTCCATAAGCCAACGAGGCGGCTGTAGGTTCGTTGATGATTCGTAACACGTTCAAGCCGGCAATTCTCCCCGCGTCCTTGGTAGCCTGCCTCTGCGAATCATTAAAATAAGCAGGGACAGTGACCACAGCGTCGGTCACGTCTTCTCCGAGGTAATCCACTGCCGTCTGTTTCATTTTTTGGAGGATCATTGCTGATATTTCAGCGGGGCTGTATTCCGTGCCCCTCACGCTGACAGCCGCGTCTGCGTTCTTTCCGGACACAATCTTATAGGGAGATATCTTAACGTCACCCTGTACCTCAGGAGACGAGAACTTCCTCCCAATTAGCCTCTTGATCGCGAACAGAGTATTCTCAGGATTAGTAATAGCCTGCCTCTTGGCCACCTGACCCACCAAGCGTTCCCCTGAATCCGTGAAAGCCACAGTAGACGGCGTCGTACGACCTCCCTCAGAATTTGGGATCACAACCGGGTCACCGCCTTCCATAATTGCCACGCAAGAGTTGGTGGTCCCTAAATCGATTCCGATAACTTTCCCTGACATCTTTTCCTCCTACGCTCCATTGAGCGACATATCGTTCTATCCTTGCCTTGGTTCCCGTCTCTTAGATCGTGGCTAAGCAGAAATCGCTACCTTTGACGGCCTCAAGAGACGATCATGGTACATGTAACCTTTCTCCAGTTCCTCCACCACCAGATTAGGCTCGGTACCGGGGGAATTCACCCTCGCGAGAGCCTCGTGAAACTGTGGATCAAACGGTTTCCCCAGCGCTTCAATTTCAGTGACTCCATATTTCCCAAGTATTTCCCGAAACATATCGGAAACAATTTTCAATCCATCCAATAACCGATCTGATCTGCTGGTTTCGCCGCAGTGATGGACAGCCCGACGAAGATTGTCAATCACCGGGAGTAAGTCTCGAAGCAACTCTTCATTTTTGTATTTTAGAAGTCGGGTTTTTTCTTGCAGAGTCCGCTTCTTGTAATTCTCGAGTTCAGCTACTGCCCGGAGCCAACGGTCACGGTTCTCAGAGGCCTTTTCTTGGGCCTCTTCAAGAGGATCACGAACGGTCTCAGCGCTTGCGCCGTCATGCGGCGGTTGCACATCTGTTACCGCCACGGGCGCCGAGGTTTTGTGTTCTTCAATTGCGGTCCCGGAATCCTTAGCGCTGTGCTCCGATTCTTTTGAAATCTTGACATCCACCTTTTTCCCGCCCTTCTCAGTCACTGTCGCCTCCCTGCATGGTTACGGATAACATTTGGGCACCCCCAGTGTCATTGTCAAGTGGGTGCAAGGCAAGTCAATTCAGGGTGTTGTTCACACCTGGGATGGAATCGGGCATCTCCAATTCTCTAAGGCGCCATATATTCGTAGGCTCCGATATCCGGAAAAGAACCGGCAGGTCGGGGTTTTCCGTCCTTATCAATTCCGACTTTTTTGAGAGGAACCCCTGCATCTATCAATGGAGAATCAGACTTGAGGTGATAGTCTTCCGCCGCCGGGTCGCGCAGTCCAGGGTCTGTTCCGATTCTTGGTGAACTGTCTAGCCCTTTGAATCCTTCTTTATCAAGCCCCTTCACAAGATTCCTCATCCTGGCCTCGACGGACGCTTCCTTTGACCCGTGATCTTCGGGACACGAATACCAACCGTTTCGTTCAAAAACAGCGGCTTTTTGTTTAGGCACGTGCAGCATCATACGACACCGGGCAAACAAGTTGTTCACGAACATATTCATTTCGGAGTTTTCTACTGTTCTGCTGGGTTCCGCCATGGCAACGGGCGCGGCACAACCCCAAACCGTGTTGTGGGCGATCAAATTTCCTACCGATTGAGTCGGTGCTCCTTCTCTGCTGTGATCAACCACGAACGCAGCGGTCAAGGCCCACGCGTTTAGTGGGGATATATTGGCCAGTACGTTGTTAATGACCGTATTGTATGACGACCCATAGAAACCGATGCCGGCGTGCCTGCTGCCGATTATAAGATTATTCTCAATAAGATTGTTTCGAGATCTACCCTCCAAATAGATTGCGCATCCATACCCGTTAGGATAGCCGTCATTCACAAAGGTGTTATTCCTGACTACACACGAATGAGCAGCCTCTTCAGCCCCGATCAATACACCTGCTCCACCGTACCCGGAATGGCCGAACCACTCATTCTCCTTGCAGATATTGTTTTCGAATCGTACTCGAGCACCATTAATCTGACATCCGTGAATGGCATTTCTAACAAACTTGCAGTCGTGAACATGCCAATCATTCAGGCAGACAAAAACACCGGCTCCGTTATTATACCTGATAGTGAGACGATCAAGTTCCCAGTGAGAGTTTTCTTCCTGCTGGGCGCCATGCGCCGATACGGCATAAGACCCGTATTTCTCCATGGTCATGTTCCGCAAGACAATCCACTTCTTAGAAGTTCCTCCCCATCTTTGACCTGCATTAAAGCCTAAGTCCAGCTCATAGACGTCTACCGAATGCTCGGTGTTGGGATTTGCATCTCCCCACAGCCTGATGCTGTAGACTCCTTCCGGACTCAAGAAAAAGCTTCCCTCAGGCATTGATGAAGGCACAGAAACCCTCTGGAGCTTGTGCTTTTCATCGACCATCACGAAGGCATTCACCTGGGTGATCGGCTTTATAGTGGCCTTCATCCATACGTTTCCCACCTTCCGCCAATCTTTTGCCAAGACGCTTCCTCGAAGAATTACCTTCCCAGGATCAGTCCCTTCGTATGTTATCGGAGCGCCCTCGTGACCTGACTTTCCGCCCATGATCTGTTCATGATAGACGCCCTCGTGGATTACGGCTTTGTCACCAGGCTCCATTACCGTGGATGCCCGCCTGATTGTCCTGAAAGGTTCACTTTCGGTGCCTGGGTAACCGTCGTTTCCGCGTGATACGTCAACATGATAAACTTTGGGCAACGCATACGCCGGAAGAATGACAACAAGCGCGAGAGCCGCACACAATTCCAATACACGTCTCACCAATGTAACCCCATTCGAATTCTTGTTATGCGTGGTTGCACTATGGATACGCTCGCAAAGATTAAAGTGGTTCTCAAAAGTTTTGACCGAATTAGTATCACGATTCTTGGGATTGCACTTGTAAAAAGCGACAAACTGAACTGCGTTATTTTTTTTGTTTTTTTTCCCATTGATCTGTGACATAACAATAATTAAAAGTAGATTTTTATTTGCATAGAGAGGCGATGATGTTAGTTTTACTCGTGAATCCGGCATGCCCGCAGACGTTCCTTTCGCTCAATAACGTCTTGCGGAGGCTCGGCAAGCGACTTCTCGCACCTCCCCTCGGTTTGCTCACCATTGCAGCATGGCTTCCCCAAGACTGGGATCTTAGACTAGTGGAATTGACGGTAAGGGACATTTCTGAAGAGGAGTGGAGCCAGTGTGAAATTGTCATGGTCACGGGCATGGGAATGCAGTCGCCTGGAATAATTGCAACCATACGGGAAGGAAGGAAAAGAGGAAAGAAAGTCGTTGTAGGCGGTCCCTGGTCTTTTCATTTTCCGGAACAGGCGCTGAAGGAAGGGGCCGACATCGTTGTCAGAGGTGAGGGAGAGCCGGCTGTCCCGCGCCTCCTGGAGGCTCTCTCACAAGGAGAGACCGGTATTATTATCGAGACACCGGACCGACCCAACTTGGAAGATTGTCCTCCACCTCGATATGACCTTTTAGACCTCAACCTGTACGCTCAAATGGATATTCAGTTTTCAAGGGGATGTCCGTTTCGATGCGAGTTTTGCGATATAACTCTCATGTTCGGAAGGCAAGTCAGAACGAAGTCACCCAAGCAGATCATCGGAGAGTTGCAGATATTATACGATATGGGATGGAGAAGGTTCGTATTTTTTGCCGATGACAACTTGATCGGAAACCCTGGAAGAGCAAAAGATCTCCTCAAGGAAATGATTCCTTGGATGCAAGAGAGGGGTTATCCCTTTGAATTCATCTTCCAGGCATCGGTGAATCTTGCGGCTCAGCCCAAATTGCTGGACATGCTGGTCACGGCTGGGTTCTACAAGGTGTTTCTGGGCATAGAAACCCCAGACAAAGAGACTCTCAAGCTCGCTAAGAAATTCCAGAATTCCGCGGTTGATCTGGATGAGGTTTGCCGAACCATAAACCGGGCGGGATTGCTTATGTTTGCAGGCTGCATAATAGGTTTCGACAATGAACAACCCGGAGCTGACCAGCGCTTGATAGATTTTGCAGTTCGTAACCAAGTCCCCGAGATGTTTATAACCCTTCTCCAAATAGGTCCGGGAACGGAACTCTATCACCGAATGAAGAGAGAAGGTCGTCTCTTAACCACCGGTTACGACCAGGAAATCGGAAATCAGACCGCCATGATCAATTTCATTCCTACTCGTCCTTCGACGCAGATCGTGGAAGAGTTCATAAGAGTGTACAACGTTCTCTATCAACCCGAATCTTTCTTAGAGCGAACCTATCAGTACTTCTCACGAATGGAGAAGCCACCTGTGAAGAGACGCTTTTCTCCACCGTATCCAAGAGAACTTCATACGGTAGGAATAACCATACTCAGGCAAGGATTTCTTTACTCTTCCCGCTGGAAATTCTGGAAACTGTTTTTCAAGGCGCTCGTAAAGTTTCCCAAGAGATTCCCCCATTACATTTCCATGTGCGTACTGGCTGAGCACTATTATGAATTCCGCGAGGTCATTAGAAATAAATTGCAGGCCAAATTGTCCATGGGTAACAACCTACTGGTTTACAAGCCTGAACAAGTAAAAACGACAGGTGAAGTCGAGCGATTGAGTGAGGTTCGAGCGGCCCGGTCTTAATTTGGAAAGTAGCGTTCCTCGCGTACAAAAGGATGAAGTACAGTATCAACGAGCGCTCATTCATTAGACCCCTGGATGATAAACAATAGATTACACAACACCCGACCGTTAAGTCCAAGAGGCTTGGCGTAAAGGTCTGATACAGGACTCACTCTGAGGTTTTTCAACAGGCCCTGAAGGGATATGGAGTCCGACTGGACACCGGTTACGGAGAACATGACTACTCCCGTCAAGGCGATTCTGAGAGACGCCTCAGTTATGGAGGCTGTGAAGAATCTCGGCAGAGGAGGCTATGCAAGGCTGCCTGTTGTGGACCATGACGGGAAGCTCGTCGGCATTGTCACAATCAGCACCATAATGATGGCACTCCTTCGCGAGATGGAAGTGAGCTTTCAAAAGAAAGAAGCGGAAAAACTTCAGACATGCCGCGCCAGCCACATTTTCGAGGATATCACTTCCGATAACACCAGCCTGATTCTTCGATACGTAGCGGACCACGGTCCGGGGATAGACAATGTGCAACAGGTGCTTCAGCCCGGCTATTCTACAGCGCCGCAATGGATAAGAGACATGGGATTCGGAGCAGGAATGTGGCTACATCAAGAGATGCGCTGATACGATGACCCTCATGTCTAACGCGGGCTGGCGAACTCGCCTTGAAATAACATTCGATTTTGGAGATTGGCAGGGGGTCAAGGCCGTGAAGGAGTAAAAAAGTCTTGACAAGGTACGCCGGTTTACGGTTAATTCAGGTATCATGGTTCTTGATTTTTTTTGTTTTCCCCAGCTACCTAAGAAGCGCACAATTTGAATATCCTGATGTGATGAGTCTTCGCATCCTTTTACAGGCGCCGAAGATTTCAGCCGGAGAAGAGGGATGATTGACAGCTATGTCCCAGTACTGGTAATCCTTTTGGTATCCGTATTCATCGGTTTGGCCATCATAGTTCTATCAGATCTGTTGTCCTGGAAGAATCCTACGCCGATAAAACTGATGCCCTACGAGTGTGGAATGGATCCAATGGGAAGCGCTCGGCGGCGCTTTTCAGTGAGATTCTTCATCATCGGTATGCTCTTCATCGTATTTGATATCGAGCTTATTTTTCTATTTCCATGGGCAAAGATATTTGACAAGCTTCAGATGTTCGGCTTTGTCGAGATGCTCGTGTTCGTGTTGGTGCTCTTGGTGGGATTGGTTTACGTATGGAAAAAGGGTGCACTGGAATGGGAATAGAAAGACACTTGAACGATACGGTGCATGTCACCAATCTTGAATGGTTTGTGAACTGGTCGCGCAAGTCATCAATGTGGCCCCTCGGTTTCGGGCTCGCATGTTGCGCCCTTGAAATGATAGCAACTTTTGTAAGCAGATACGATCTCTCCCGTTTCGGCATGGAGGTCGCGCGGCCGTCGCCGCGACATGCCGACCTCATGATAGTTTCCGGCACTGCATCAAAGAAAATGTTACCTGCTGTTTTGCGGATTTACGAACAGATGGCCGAACCCAGGTGGGTTATCGCCATGGGCGCATGCGCCTGTACCGGAGGGATATACAATAACTATGCAGTGGTCCAGGGGATAGACAGGCACCTCCCGGTTGATGTCTATATCCCCGGATGTCCTCCCAGGCCGGAGGCACTCTTGGACGGGATACTGCAGCTCCACGCAAAAGTAATGAAAGAACAGTCAATACGCAACCCTCGCGTAACCCAAATTAAGGTTGCCGGAAGATGAACCAGGAACTTATCAGGGACAAGCTATCCTCGAACTTTTCTCAAGAAGTCATCCAGTCCGCCGTAGAGTTTCGGGATCAGATCAGTGTCGCTGTGAGCCGAGAGAATATTCTCCAAGTGTGCCGCTTCCTCAAAGAAGACCCTGATCTCGCCTTTGACTTCCTTTCGTTCGTAGGCGGAGTGGATAGGTATCC
>CAINUH010000219.1 GCA_903853735.1 uncultured Desulfomonile sp.
ATTCCGGGCCGCAGAAATTGATATCCGTTTCAGCATTACTGATCCGTCCGGCGAGATATGGCTGACCAGGAAAGGCGAGGTGATCTGTGGAAAGGCGGACATCAAACCTACGGTGGAGATGACTCTTAGCGGGGATAGCTGCCATCAGTTCTGGTTGAAGGAACTAACTTTACCGGTGGCGCTAGCAAAAGGCCGCATTAAGGCCAAGGGCCCTATGGCAAAAATCCTTAAGCTCTTGCCTATTCTCAAACCGGCTTATGAAGCCTATCCAGAAATTGCACGGAACCACGGAATTGGAGTCTCGTAAAGATCGAGGAGGCTAAACAATGAGCATGGAACGCAGCATGAAACAGTTTGAACAGGACCGCAAGGAAGCGTGCAAGATTGCGGCGCGACTTCTTTTGGCCTCAGGAACCACGGCGCCTAGGGTTGGAGGGGTTGGGGAGTGCACCATACACATCATTGAAGACGAGTGCGAGATAGAGGACCTGTGTCAACAGATCGAAAGCATGTCTGAGGAAAACAAAGGATGGGGTTTCTTCAAAAGAGACGCCGCCATGTTGAGAGATTCGGACGCTGTTTTAATTGTGACATCTTTGAGGAGTGTGACAGATCCTGCAGACATAAATTGCAACATGTGCGGCAAGCTCACGTGTGAATATATGCGGGAATCCGAGCGCCTGCCCAAAGGGCCAGGTATAGCTTTTCCGGGACCCCTTTGCACATTTAGGGCCGACAACGTGGCATATGCCGTCGACGGCATTGTCTCTCAAGCTCGCAACCTTGGGATCGACTACGGAGTTTATTGGTCTGCGGGAGCAGCCGCAATGCGAATGCGGATTGTTCCACGAGATACAGGATTTGCTTTAGCTGTGGGGATCTCTATCACTGAGAAATCACCATTCAGAGATATTCCGCTCAGGTACGCTGAAATGAATGAGCGCACCATGAATGACCGTATAATCAAGAGGCTCTGGCCTCAGTTCAGATCGATCTATAGCTAGACCGATGTAAACGGAGGCCGAGGCATGAAAAGACGGAAAATGGATGATCTTCTGCTCGGTGGTCTGGACAGGGCTGTCGAGTTGATGACCGTGGCGGCCCACAACAGTTTTCGGTTTGGCGGTAAAAACACCTTGACAATAGTTACCGCCGGTACCGATGACTTGCAGGAAATAGGCGAATATTGCCTGTCTTTGGGAGACATGTCCCCGCTTGGGGCCAGAGACGGCAGGCACGTCATCGAACTTTTAAAAGAACCTGTAGCCCTGATGATCATCGGTGATAAACGAAAATCCCTTTTTAACTACAATTGCGGAGCCTGTGGTTACCGAAGCTGCGCTGAAATGAATGCGGCTGAAGAGGTCGAATCACTCACGGCAAATGGCCCCAGTTGTCAGTTCAGGAATATGAATCTAAACATAGCCGCCAACGCCGCGGCAATGATGGCCTGGCGTCTGGGATTGCATTGCCGTGTATTCAGCACATTGGCGTTTGCCGCAAAGGCCATGCAAATCATTGAAGATGTGGACATCGTAATAAGCGTTTGTGTGAGTGTCGCCAAGCAGGATCCATTTTTTGACAGGCACAAGTATTGGACCAAGAACTACTGGGATGAAGTCTTTAAAAAGGAATTCCCGACTTTCAATCGCGGTTTCATCGGAGCTGTTGAAGAGTAAAGCAACAAAACTGTTGGAGGAAGGTATGGGATCGAAGACACACCTCAATCAAGCCATAGCGTCACATCTTGTAGAGATTAAGGCTGACGAGACGCCTGACCGGGAGATCTTTGTTTTTGAGCGCGGTGATCACGGCGATGATGTCCTCACATACAAGGACCTGTATGAAAATTCCAACAAGATTGCGCGGCTTTTGTTGGATCACGGGATCGGGAACGGTGACGTTTTTGCAGTCTTCATGAGGAACTACCCAGAATTTGCATACTGTCTCCTGGCTGGCGGGTTTACTGGGGCGGTCATGGTTCCTGTGGACCCTCGATCACGAGCAGACAGGCTTAGGTTTCTCCTGGCTAACAGTAATACCAAGGCGGTCATCGCGTCGAGTGAGTG
>CAINUH010000220.1 GCA_903853735.1 uncultured Desulfomonile sp.
ACTGGCTATAATTCTCCAGACTTGACCCTACCCCCTATAATCCCACGACTCGCCCAAGTCCCTCAGCGGTACGACCCGGATGTTTTCCGCCAGCCGATAGGAAGTTTTTCCAGGATAAACCACCCATAGGCCGGAAAGCCCCAAGACTTCCATGGCAGTCTTCATTGACCTGGTGACCCTTGGAGCGTCCGCATACTTGAACTCCACTCCCCAGGTCTTGCCCCCTTTGTGCCAGAGCAAGTCCAGTTCCATGCCGGAATGAGTATTGAAAAAATAGAGTTCCTGATCCGGTTTGTCCAACATCCTGCACACCGATTCCAAGGCAAAACCTTCCCAAGATGCGCCCAGCTTGGGGTGGGTAAGCAACTGATCCAATGCCTCAATGGACTGCAAGGAGTGAAATAACCCCGAATCCCTCAGATAAATCTTCGGCCGTTTCACCAATCGTTTTCCGATGTTGGCGCTCCACGGCTGAAGCACCCGTATCATGAAGGTTTGCTGCAAAATCTCACAATATCTTCGCACCGTGACATCTGACATCCCAAAGGACCTGCCGATTGCGGAGTAGTTGATCACCTGCCCATGGTAATGGCTCAACATGGTCCAAAAGCGACGCACCGAACGAACCGCAATACTCATGCCCAACTGAGGAATGTCTCTCTCTACAAAAGTTGAGATGTAACTCTCTCTCCACAGATCACTTTCAGCGTCAGTCTGAGCACTGTATGATCTTGGAAGCCCCCCCCGCAACCACAAGAGCTTGAGGTTTTCATGTCCTACATCTGAAAGCCTGAGGCCGCCGAGCAAAAAGTAGAAGATTCTCCCTGCAAGGGATTCCGCGCTCTGCTTCAACAGGTCCGGTGAAGCGCTTCCGAGAATCAGGTATTTCTGGGAAGGCTTGTCGTCCACGAGATACCTGAGCAGTGGAAACAGGTCCGGCGTCCGTTGAATTTCATCTATGACAATGAGGCCTTCCAGATCTTCGAGGGCCAGTTGAGGTTGTTCCAGTGCAGCCGCATCCCTTGGATTCTCAAGATCAAAGTAGTGATTATAGGCCAAGGTTTTGGCCAGGGTGGTCTTGCCGCATTGCCTGGGGCCGAGAATGGCGGTTACAGGGAAGAGAGAGATGAGTTTCTTTACGTCTTGGGAGTCCTTTTTTCTTTGAATGAAGTTCATGCAGGCAAGCTTACTACGCTAATCCTGAAATATCAATCCCACGCTTCGAGATATCATGCTGGAGATTTTGAAAGAGGCCCCTACAATTCAAACTTGACCTTTCCGCCATATTCCTTAATATTCCTTAATAAGAGAGACGGAGGACGAACCACCGCCGCCGATCCATGTCGTATTATATGAAGATGACAAAATAGCCTCGGAGAAAATTCTTTTTTTTTACGCTGAGCCAGAACTGAAAAGCGCGGCACTCATTGATGCTTGATGCCCAGGATGCGGTAGGATCAAAAAGTGCTCAGGTACTCATGCATGGATCTGGCCGCCTTTCGGCCCGCACCCATGGCCAGGATAACGGTTGCTGCACCTGTCACAACGTCTCCTCCCGCCCAGACCTTGTCCATGGAAGTCTTACCGGTCTCTTCATCAGCTAGGATAGTACCGTTCTTCCTCGTCTTCAGACCGGGCGTGGTGGCGGAAAGGAGCGGATTGGGACTGTTTCCGACCGCGCAGATGACAGCGTCTACTGAAATCTTGGTATCAGAACCCTCGATAGGAATGGGTCTTCTCCGCCCAGAGGCATCTGGCTCGCCCAGCTTCATCTTGAGGCACTCCATCTCTCTTACCCACCCGTTGTCATCGCCAATATATTTCGTAGGAAGAGTCAACAGGTCGAAAACAACACCCTCTTCCTCAGCATTTTCGACCTCTTCCAAGCGTGCAGGCAACTCCTCCCTGGACCTCCTGTAAACAATCCTGGATTCCGCTCCTAGCCTTAAAGCCGTTCTGGCGCAATCCATGGCAACGTTTCCACCTCCGACAACGACCACTCTCCTGTGTTGTTTTATCGGCGTATGGTAATCCGGGAACAGGAAGCCCTTCATAAGGTTCATCCTTGTGAGATACTCATTTGCCGAATAAACGCCATTGAGGTTTTCCCCCGGGATGTTCATGAACCAGGGGAGTCCGGCACCCGCGCCGATAAACATGGCGTCATATTCTTCAAGTATGCTTTCCGTGGATCTGGTCCGGCCAACCACAAAGTCCGTCACCATCTCCACACCAAGACTTCGCATATATTCGACTTCCCTGTTCACGATAGCCTTGGGAAGCCTGAATTCAGGGATGCCGTAGCTCAAGACGCCCCCCATCATGTGCAAAGCCTCAAATATGGTTACCTGATGTCCCAGTTTTATCAGATCGCCTGCCACGGTCAGCCCGGCGGGTCCGCCGCCTACCACTGCCACTTTCCTTCCGGTAGATCGCGCTATTTCGGGCTTTCTCATTTCCCCTTGACTGGCTTCCCAATCAGCCAGGAAGCGCTCGAGGCGACCTATGGCAATCTGTCCCCCTTTCTTCCCCAGAACGCATCCTCCCTCACATTGCTCCTCCTGTGGGCAGACACGACCACACACGGCAGGGAGCACATTTTTTTGCTTGAGAATTCCCGCCCCTCGGGAAAAATCTTTCTCTGCTATGCACTTGATGAATCTGGGAATCTCTATCTCAACCGGACATTTTGACATGCACTTTGGTTTTCTGCACTGGAGACATCTTTTTGCTTCTTCTACTGCTGTTTCATCGAGATAACCCAGCGCTACTTCGTTGAAATTATGCCTACGCACCTCAGGTGTTTGTTTGGGCATTTCCCTTCTGTTCAGGTCCAGCTTCTTGCGTGCTGTTTCATCCATGAGACATTTTCCTGGCAATTGCAGAATGCTCTTCGCATCTGCTCGTTCTCAGAGGAACAACTTCTTCGGACATGTACATTTTACGGCGCTGCAACAGTTCCGGCCAATCAACTTCGTGGCCGTCAAAGTCAGGGCCGTCCACACAGGCGAATCTCGTCATTGATCCCACGGTTACACGACACACGCCACACATGCCGGTGCCGTCGATCATTATGGGATTCAAGCTGACGACGGTCTTGATGCCCAGGGGTCGGCTCACATCCGATCCCCTCTTGAGCAGGAAAGTACAGCCATTTATTATGATGCGGTTTATGGGGTCTTGTGAGGTTGAGATTATCTCTTCAAGTCTTCCCACGTGTCCCCGCAGGCCCTTGGTTCCGTCTCGGGTGATCTGGACAAGCCTGTTGGAAACGTCCCTGAGTTCTTCCTCCCAATAAAAGAGATATGAACTCCTCGCCTCCATCACCGTAATGACAGTGTTTCCAGCCTCCCGAAGGGCCCTGGCTATGGGGAAAATGCTTCCAATCCCGTAGCACCCTCCCAGGCACAGGACTGTACCATAGCTATCGATTTCTGTCGGGTTTCCCAGAGGTCCTACCACGGTCGGGATAGTCATTCCTGCTTGAAGAGAGGCCAGCCTGGCAGTGGTAAACCCCACGTTCATGAAAACTATGGTCAGGGTCCCTTCTTCCGCATCCCAGTTGGAGACTGAAAGTGGTATTCTCTCACCATCCTCCGAGGCCCGCAAAATCACGAACTGGCCCGGCATCATCCGGCGTGCAACTGCCGGTGCCTCTACTACCAAAAGGTGCATATTGGGCACCAGCATCCTGGTCGCTATTACCCTAAACATCTTTTTTCCTTATTCTCACTTGACACGGGTTCGGTCTAGGGAACTCATCCATCGGGACAGTTACACGGAGAATTCCTCGCCGCTGTGACTTCACGATTTTGGCAGTCCACACTTTCTCAAAAGTATCTGATATGACCACTACCTCATCGCCGTCAGAGATTCCTTCTCCTTGGGCATCTTCCGGATTCACTTCCACTACCCCATCTGCGAACAATTTCCTGGCTCCCTCTACCCAGGCGGAAAGAGCGAAGCCTCGGTAACTGTGCTCAATCATTGAAGCAGTCAGCATAAGCGGAAAATCCCGACGTCGTTCTTTCAGCTCACGCGACTCCCATGCACGGGTGCGAAAGTTTCCTTCCACAGATATTGGACCGGCCTTGCGTTCCGGGTTTTCGAAGTCTCCAAAACCCTCGACAAGGCCGGCTATCTCGCCATGGATTTCGCGGGCGTTTGAAAATTCAAACCCGCTCTTGCCCATCTTTTGTGCAATCCAGCAAAGTATCTGCCAGTCAGGTTGGGCCTGACCCGGTGGTTCTACAGCCTTTCTCGTCCCCTGAACACGTCCCTCACCATTGATGAATGTGCCGTCAGCCTCGGAAAAAGCTGCTGCAGGAAGCACAAGATCAGCCTCAAATGAAGAATCCGGCGGATAAATGTTTTGAAATATTAAGAAATCAGAAGGTGGCCTGCTCCTGGACGGTATTTCTCCCACGAGGTAGACGACCTCCATGTTGGGTTCACTCCACAGAGCCTCTCCGGTCCATAGAGCGGGAAGACTTGCTGGATCAAAACCCCATTTGGTTTTCAACTCTTCCAATCTGCCGGGATTGTGGATAGAAAAACCGCCTGGCAGAATTTCAGGGTAAGTCCCCATAAGAACTGACCCGACCAGATTATTGTGGACCGGCAAAATGACAATACCGGCCCCAATACTTTGAGCCAACTCTTTTACGTTCTCAAGAATCCGTGAACTCTCATCGTACATCAGGAATTCAGAACCCAGTAAAATCACTGGAGAATAGGCTTGTCTCAACATTTTTGCCACGTCCGAAGCCTGCTGCCCGGAACATCCCGCATCCTCTTCCGACCATGGCTCGGGAGCTGTAGTTTCGTCTTTATTGATCAGATTTGAAATCGCCCGCAATAGACCGGCTTCCATCCCCGGCAACGGTCGAATCCATATATCTGAAATTATTTCAAGATTATGGTGATGTGGGTGAATTGAGATTACTTTTGCTCCTCGCTTGATCGCATTGCGCAGTTGCACACCGACAACGGATCTCCCGAACCTGGTATCCAAACCGATGCACAGTATGGTCGAGGCTTTCTTGACGTCGGACAGGGGACCGCTCAGCCCCATAAGTTTCAGATAAGAGTTGAAGCCGGGACCATAGAACAGTCTTGCAGTCGTATCAATGTGATTGGACCCCATAACGAGCCGAGCAAATTTTTGTGCGACGTACAAATCTTCGTTGCAGCAATTGGGTGAGACAAGCATGGCAAAACGTTCCGGGGAGCAGGCTGAAAGTTTTTCCGCTGCCAAGTTCACAGCTTCTTTCCACCCAATGTCCAACCTGTGACCGTCTTTTACTTGATAAGGACTCTTGAGACGTCTGTGGTTGTTTACGAGTTCCGTGACGCAGAACCTGCCCTTAACGCAGAGCTGTCCCTCGTTCACAATGGGATCACCTGCCGGCAAACTGCCAATGATTTCTCCCTCTTTTACCTGGAGGTGCATCCGGCAACCTACTCCACAGAAGGGACATGTGGTGGTCGTGTATCGGTCCGGCTTTCCTTTCCACTTGTTTGCTTTCTCTGCGAGAGCCCCGGTAGGACAAGCGACCACGCAGTCTCCACAGAATTCGCACCCCGCTTCCAGATGAGTTCGATGATAGGCCGGGCCAATAATCATGGCAGGTCCCCTGTCTTTGAAAGCCAGAATGTCGGCTCCTCGCACCTCTTTACAGATTCGTACGCATCTTCCACACAAGATACAAAGGTTGTAGTCGCGGTCGTAGAAGGGATCTATCTTTTCTACTTCGAAATCGCGATATCTGATGGGGTAGTCGATTGACTTGAGCCCTGATTTCTCTACGACGTGCTGGAGTTCGCAGTGGCCGTCACTCGGGCAGTATCTGCAGCCGGTTGTCAGGCCGACCTTACGAATAGTCCCCATGTACTGCCGGCATTCGTCCTTTTCGTCGCAGATCAGACAACTGGAGGGATGTTCACTCAAAACCAGACGGAGTATCTCCCTCCTCTGTTCCTGTATTCCCGGCGAATCAGTTCTTATTGTCATTCCGTTTTCAACCGGGGTAGTGCAAGCAGTGGGGAAGCCTCGCATTCCGTCAACCTCTACAATGCAAACACGGCAACCCCCGAAGGGAGTCAAATCTTTGTGGGCGCAAAGGGTCGGAATATAGATATTATTCTTTCGCGCCACATCCAGGATGGACTGACCGCGCTCAGCGGTTAACTCTCGTCCATCCACATTTATGGCAACGGTCGACGCAGCTTCATTCATGTGTAACTTCGCCTCTGGGACTGATCTTGACGGTGTCGCCTGCTATGGCGTCGCGACGGCACACCTGATAACATGCACGGCATTTTATGCATTTGGAAAGGTCCAGATTGTGGACCTTTGCCTTGAGTCCAGTTATGGCGCCGGTAGGGCAGGCAGCAACGCACCGTTGACAGCCGGTACATCTTTCCGGGATAACTCGGTATTCTACGAGGGCACTACAGACACTGGCCGGGCAACTCTTATCGAATATGTGGGCCTCATACTCATGGCGAAAATACCGAAGGGTGGTCAGTACCGGGTTGGGAGCGGTCTGTCCCAAGCCACATAGAGCGTTGGTCTTGATCGTTTTGGCCAGGTTTTCCAGTTTTTCAATATCGCCTTCCTCGCCTTTTCCCTCTGTGATGCGAGTGAGTATCTCCACCATTTGCGTTGTTCCAATACGGCAAGGTACGCACTTTCCGCAGGACTCCTCTTGGGTGAAGTTGAGGAAGTAACGAGCCACATCGACCATGCACGTGTCGGTGTCCATCACAATCATTCCACCAGAGCCCATGATCGAGCCTGCCTTGGCAAGCGTGTCATAGTCAATGTGCAGGTCCAGCATATCCTCGGGAATACAGCCTCCAGAAGGTCCCCCGGTCTGAACAGCCTTGAACTTCCGTCTGCCCTTGATGCCGCCTCCGATGTCATAGATTATCTCTCGCAGCGTGGTGCCCATAGGCACTTCTACCAGCCCGGTGTTGCTGATTTTGCCTACCAGCGAAAATATCTTTGTTCCCTTGCTCGTCTCCGTTCCAATATTGGAATACCAGTCAGCTCCCCTACTGATGATCTGGGGGACATTTGCCCATGTTTCCACATTGTTGATCGTGGTCGGTTTTCCCCACAAGCCGGCCTGAGTTGGAAAAGGCGGCCTGGGTGTGGGAAAAGCTCGCCGGCCTTCAATCGATGCCATGAGCGAGGTCTCTTCACCGGAGACAAACGCCCCAGCTCCCTGGAACACCTGAATGTCGAGCGAAAAGTCGGAACCGAGGACTGATTCACCCAAGAATCCGTATTCCTTCGCCTGCTGCAAAGCTATTTTCACATTCCTTATAGCGATGGGGTATTCCAGCCGAACGTAGACATATCCCGCCGACGCGCCTATGGCGTAAGCGCCTATGATCATGCCTTCTATGACACTGTGAGGATTGCCTTCCAACAAGCTTCGGTCCATGAACGCGCCCGGATCTCCCTCATCGGCATTGCATATAATGTATTTCATGTCGGAAACACTATTACGGCACATCTCCCACTTTCTGCCCGTGGGAAACCCGGCTCCACCTCTTCCCCGTAAACCTGAAGCCTTGATCTCGTCGATAACTTGATCGGGTGTCATGTCACGAAGGACTTTCGCCAGGGCCTGATAACCTTCCAAAGCGATGTAGTCTTTTATGTCTGTTGGATCTATCAGCCCATTATGAGCAAAGATGATGCGTTTCTGCTTCTTGTAAAAGGGGACA
>CAINUH010000221.1 GCA_903853735.1 uncultured Desulfomonile sp.
ATGGTGGAGTAAATATAGTGACATCGAGGGTAATCAGATGGTCGGGAGTGGTGAGGAAGGGAGTAAGACAATTCGACCTGAATTCAATCGTTCAATCATGATTGATTTTCAGGGTGCCAAGATCACCTCTGACACGGGTTTTCTGTTACTGAGAGATAGACGACCGTTTTCGGGTTATTGCACCGAGGCGGGATTGAAGGCACTCGAACAAGCCCTGACGAGGTCCAACGACCCGCTCATGAAGAGAAAGAAGAAGCAGCGTCTCGTCGTGGATGTTGATTCAACGGAAGATCCCGCCTACGGCAACCAAGAGAACGCGGCCTTCAACGGTCATTTCGGGAAAAGCTGTTTTCACCCCCGAAGAGCGGGATTCAGACTAGGCTGGTCGATGTCCGGTATCAGGCAAAGAACACGCTCCGGCAATTCTACCTCCGCGGCGAGGAAGTGAAACGGTCAATTGCGATCCGCAAAACAGAAGGGGAAGACTCTTTGGCTTCGAGCGCAGACGAACCGTTCCCGAGTCTCACTGTAGAAGTTGCCGCGCGACGTTTCTCCAAAGGTAATCTAGAGGACAGGGTCGTCTCGCTAGCCAAGGAATCTCCCTACACGCTCTTTGTCAACGACCGTGAGATCCTATCCATTGCTACCCTCCCCACACATCTCAAGGAGCTTTTCATAGGTTTTCTCGTGTCAGAAGGGGTCCTGCTGCGGCCGGAGGAAGTCCTCGAATGCTGCGTAGACCATGACGCTAGGATCGTGCGCGTGGAACTCGACGTGCCGCAAGATCGCCTTGCAGCGCTGGAAAGAAAGGGCATGCTGACTTCGGGCTGTGCAGGGGGTGTAATTTTCTCGGTGGAGGCCGCGGCTGGCCCGCGTCAGAAAAGCCGAAAGTGCCTAAAAGTCTCCAGTTCCACCATCATCAAGAGGATGCAGGAACTGGACAGATATCCAGGCATTTACAGCGTGACACGCGGAGTACACGCAGCGTCCCTGGCTGATCGGGAAAATACCCTTGTGGTGCTCGAAGACCTCGGCCGCCATAACGCCGTGGACAAGATCGTGGGACATTGCTTTCTCAATAGAATAGAAACAACTGACAAACTGCTCCTCTCCACCGGCAGAATCACATCCGAAGTGCTCATTAAAGCCGCACGTAGCAACTTCCCCATTATCATTTCCCGTTCCAGCGCGAGTTCCACAGCTATAGCCATGGCAAAACAGCAACAAATAGACGTGGCCACGTACGTCAGAGCCGGCCGCTTCAACTACTTCGCGCACGGCGGCGCTCATGTGGTCGAAGGGTAGGGGGAACCCCATAGGCGCTAACTTTGAACTCGCGTTGTATCTTTGGATGCCGTATAGGACGTTCCCGGAGGGACGACTATGCAGTAACAGGACATGTCAAGGCTCCCGTTTGGCGCCAGCAGGCGTGTCGGCGCGTGGCTATTTTCCCGAGTATGCCTCGGGATGTTGCGCACTGGGTCACTTTGCCTAGATGTCTGGAGGGTCTGATCACCGGTTGACCAGCTTGAGGCGGGCCCGGCATTCCTCAACCGTGGCGGGCTCACGGCCCTGGTCGCGGACCATACGGGCGGCCTTTTCAACCAGGTCCCCGTTGGACGAGGCCATGACCCCCTTGCTCAGGTAGAAATTGTCTTCCAGTCCCACCCGGATGTTTCCCCCCAAACCGATGGCCGCGGCAACCAGCCGCCATTGATCCAGGCTAATGCCTATGATCTCCCATTCGCTTTGGGCCGGTAGGAGCTGAACCATTGAAACCAGGCTCGGCACTGTGGGAGGAATGCCGCCCACCACACCCATGATGAGGCTGAACTGGTAGGGAGCATTGAGAAGGCCCATGTCAATCAAGGGATACGAATTCCCCACATGGCCGGTGTCGAAACACTCAAGCTCAGGTTTCGTGCCTACCTCGTTCATGGCTTGTACGATGTGAACGATTTCGGAAAAAGGGTTAGGAAATACGAATTCGAAAACGAAATGTTTTTTGTCGGGATTATATTTTGCGTAATTCATGGATCCCATGTTGAGAGCCCCGATTGCAGGTTTTATTGATCTTATGTGGGCCGTCTTTTGTTCCGTAGTGATGCTTATGGCGCCTGTGGAGAAATTGATTATGATGGGACAGGCATCTATGATGGCATCGTAGATGTTTTTATAATCCTGAACTTCATAACTCGGGAGACCGTCCTGGGCCCTAGCATGTATATGAACGACGACGGCCCCGGCCTCGTAAGCCCGTTTCGCCTCGGCAGCGTACTCCTCAGGGGTGTAAGGGATCCCGGGACACTGGGCCCGGTTGGCCACTACGCCGGAAAGGGCGCAGGTAATCATGCAGGGACGCTCGTAATCCTGGTTTTCTTTGATCCATAGTGACGACATCCGACGTTTGTCCTCCTTTAGCGACCCTTCCAGACGGGCTCTCTTTTTTGCACAAAGGCTGTTATACCCTCTATTGCGTCTTCGGTCCTTGCCAGAATCCTTAACTGATCGCAGAGATAGTCGAGAGAATCGTCAAGGTTGCGGCACTCTACAGCGGCCAGCGCCTGCCTGCCCGAGGAAATTGCCAGGGGCCCCCTGGACGCAATGGTTGTGAGAGTTTCGTTTACGGTCCGTTCAAAATCCTCATCGGAACACGCCCTCGTAATAAGCCCGATCCGGTCGGCGTCAGCGGCTGACAGGGTTTTAGCGGTGAGAATCATTTCCAAGGCCTTCTTGCGGGTCGCATTGCGAAATATTAAAGCGCCTATCATCAGAGGGAAAAGACCCACTTTCACCTCTGGAGTGCCGAATTTCACTCCTTCCCGCGCATAGACGAGATCGCAGGAGAGCATTAACCCCATGCCGCCGGCCATACAATGTCCGTTGATCCGTGCCACAAGAGGTTTGGAGAAAACTGCCATCTTTTTTAGCAGGCCGGCATATTTCTTGGCGCCCGCCATGGGATCCTCACTATCAACGGCGCTCACAAGATCCGCTCCTGAACAAAAAGCCTTTTCTCCAACAGCAGTGATACAAACCACTCTCACTTGATTGTCGGTTGCAGCCCGATCAAGATATTCATGAAAAAGGTCCATCATTTCAACACTGAGAGCGTTTCGGCGGGACTCCCTGTTGATGGTAATCCACGCCGTATTCTCCTTGACTTCATAAAGCAGGTCAGACTCACTCATTTTGATCTCCCTGTTCATGGGCTTCAATCTCTACGAGAATGTCACCCGGTTTCACCTGGTCCCCTACGGCTGTGTTGACCGCTCGAACCATTCCGGAATAAGGAGCCGAAAGAGTAATTTCCATCTTCATCGCTGACACCACCACCAGTCCCTGCCCCTTCGCTACCTTTTGACCCGACTCGACCAGCACTCTTACAACTGCTGCCGGCGTAGGAGGCGTCACCTCACTGGGAACTCCTGAACGGGCTCGCGCTTTTCGGCGGTCCACCTTGTCCGCATCTTGAACCAGGCGGGCCCGGCCATCAACCCAGACCCACGTTCCTTCATCGGTCTTGACTGCAAAAATATTTGCTACTCGGCCGTCTATACCGAAATTGACACGGTTGTTTAAAACGGAACAGACTGAGAGGCTTCTTTCTTTTCCATCAAGAACCGTCCTTATGGATCCTGTACTGTCTGGAGCGGCGGCATCTACGTGGTAAACGGCATCCTGAATCCTTAACTTGTAGTCCATTTAAGTTTTCCCGAGCTTATTTAAGCGTTTGATTCAAATCAGCGTCAAAGTCATTACCGAACAATGTCCCACGCACCGAGCGTTTGCCAGGGGGAGGACCAGCCGGCCTCTCCTGGTCGGGCGACGGCGGACGGGATGACTCTAGGAGCGACCATATCGTAGGCCACACTGCCCAGCACGGCCAAGCAGTCAGCACTCTGGTCCGGCTTCCATGTAGCGAAATGATCTTCGATGAAATGCGTATGAATGTCCCCCGCCTTAAAGGCATCGGAAGACAGCACATCCAGGAGGAATTCGACTTGTGTTTTGACTCCAAGTATCACACATCCCTTGAGGGCTCGAATCATTCTGGCAATAGCCATTTCGCGGTCTTCCGCCCAAACTACCAGCTTGCCCAGGATGGGGTCGTACTGAACTGGAACCTCGAAACCTGAGTAAATACAATGGTCGAACCGTACTCCAGGGCCTTCCGGGGACTGTGCAAAAAGGATTCGGCCAGGAGCCGGCATAAAGTCTGCTTCCGGATCTTCGGCATAGATTCGGCACTCGATGGCGTGACCCCTTCGGAAAAGATCGCCCTGCGAGAAAGGAAGCGGAAGGCCGGCTGCTATTTCAATCTGGCGGCGAACAAGATCCAGGCCCGTAATCATCTCGGTAACGGGGTGTTCCACCTGGAGTCTCGTATTAACTTCCAGGAAATAGAATTCTCCATTGCGGTCCAGGAGGAATTCCACGGTCCCTGCGTTGACGTATCCCGCAGCTCTTCCGGCTGCAACAGCGGCTGCCCCCATACGAGATCTAAGCCCGCCGTCCATAGCCGCTGAAGGGGTTTCCTCAATGATTTTTTGATGTCTCCGCTGTATGGAACACTCACGTTCGAATAGGTGAACAACATTTCCATAGGAATCGGCCAAAATCTGAAACTCGATATGCCGCGGACGGTCCAGGTATTTTTCCAGGTATATTGTGTTGTCTCCGAATGCGGTCAAGGCCTCGCCGGCTGCTGATTCGGCTGCTTCGGGCAGGGCATCTGAACCGTCCACTATGCGCATACCCTTTCCACCGCCCCCTGCTGCCGCCTTAACGAGCACGGGGTACCCCATCTCTTCGGCAACATCTACCAGGCGGTTTGTATCCCGCTCGGCATGGATCATTCCCGGAATAATGGGAACACCGCTATCCGACATGATGCGGCGGGCAGTGGTCTTGTTTCCGAGAGCGGCCATCACATGCGCTGGAGGTCCTATGAAAACGAGACCTTCTGAGACCACCCTTTCTGCAAAGACCGGGTTTTCCGCAAGGAACCCGTAACCGGGATGAATTGCTTCGGCACCTGTTTGCAAAGCGGCATCAACGATCTTGTCAACATTGAGATAACTTGAGGCTGGGTCGGACTCCCCCAGGAAAACAGCTTCATCCGCGGAGAAAACGTGGAGGGACTCGTTGTCGGCATCTGAATACACTGCGACAGTCTTGATGCCCATCTCATGGGCGGTACGCATAACCCTGACGGCAATTTCGCCTCGGTTGGCCACCAGTATCTTGGAAAACATTTCTTACTCCCCTTACATGCGGAAAGTGCCGTGGCCCTGACGTCTACCCTCCAGCGGCGCATTCAGGGAAGCAGAAATGGCTAAGCCCAGCACATCTCTTGTCATGGCAGGATCCAGGATTCCGTCGTCCCATAGGTTGGCTGTACTGTAGTAGGCATTCCCCTCTTGTAATGCTGAATGAATTATGGGACCGCGAATCCCTTCGACTATTTCCGGTGGCAGAGGCGGTTGCCCAGCGCGAGCCAACTGATCGTTCTTTACCGACACAAGAACATCCGCGGCCTGTTCCCCACCCATGACTCCGATCTGGGCATTGGGCCACATCCATAAAAATCTCGGCGAATAGCCCCGGCCGCACATCCCGTAATTGCCCGCTCCGAATGAAGCACCCACGATGACGGTAAACTTTGGCACAGTGGCTGTTGAAACCGCATGGACCATCTTATGTCCGTCCTTGGTGATACCGCCACGTTCATATTCCCGGCCTATGATGTATCCGTTGATGTTCTGGAGGAACAACAGCGGTATGCCCTGTCGGTCGCAAAGCGATATGAACTGGGTGGCCTTGAGCGAGCTATCCGAAAACAGCACTCCATTATTGCCCAGGATCCCTACCTGATAACCGTGGATGTAAGCCCAGCCGCATACGAGAGTAGGCCCGTACAGCGCTTTAAACTCAAGAAACTCGGAACCGTCCACCATTCGAGCAATAATTTCTCGCACATCATAAGGTGTTGAGATGTTTCTCGGGACAATGCCCCAAATTGTGCGTGGGTCATAAAGTGGGGCCTTGGTTTCGCGTCTCGGCACATAGGCCTTTTCAGTACCGGGCAGCACGCCGGCAATATCGCGAACAATCTGCAAGGCGTGCCTGTCGTCCTCAGCAAAATAGTCCGACACCCCTGACAAGCGGCAGTGAACATCGGCACCGCCAAGATCTTCTGCCGTGACCTCTTCTCCGGTTGCGGCTTTCACAAGCGGTGGGCCCCCGAGGAATATCGCCCCTGTGCCGGTGACATGGACCACATGATCCGACATGGCCGGAATATAGGCTCCACCAGCCGTACAGAGGCCCATTACGGCTGTGATTTGCGGAATGTTCATTTTCGACATGATGGCTTGGTTGCAAAAAATTCGGCCTCCATCGTCGGTATCAGGAAAGATTTCGGACTGGAGCGGCAAATAGGCTCCTCCCGAGTCCACCAGCATGATCATGGGCAGGTTGTTTTCCATGGATATGGTCTGGCAACGCAGGGTCTTCTTAACGCCCATGGGGTAGACGGTACCCCCTTTGATCATCGGATCGTTGGCATGAATCAGGACTTCCCTCCCGCATACGATTCCGATTCCGGCCCTGGTCCCTGCGCCGTGGACATTGCGATCGTACATTCCCTTTGCGGCCAGCGGGGCAATCTCCAGCCATGGTGTGTTGCGATCCAGGAGCAGGTCCAGCCTTTTTTGGACCGGCAACTTGCCCAGTTCCTTGTTCCGTTCAACGGCTTTTTCCGAACGTTCCTGCCGTGCCTTCTTCAGCTCTGCTCTGAGATCAGCCACCAGGTTTTCCATAACTTCGTAATTGGCCTTGTACTCATCGCTACCCGTGTCAATATGACTTTCAATAACTTCCATGAACATGCACCTTTTCTAGGTCGCCCAAGTGTGGATCAAGAATATCGTCTTAAGAGGTCATCCGCTATAGCCATTCGTGCAATTTCCGACGTAGTACCGGCAAGCGCAGCATATTTGGCGTCCCTGTAAGCCAGTTCCATAATGTTTCCCATCACGTAAGCCCGACCCGCCATTATCTGCATTGCCATGCCGGCGACTTTCTCAGACGCCTCAGCAGCGAAAACCTTCGCACAATGGATCAGTGTCTCGGCTTCAGGGTCTGAAATGGAGTACATCCAAGCGGCACGGAAGGACAGGAGCTGGGCCGTCTGATACAGTGTCAACATTTCAGCCAGTTTGAACCGTATCTCCTGATGGGCAAAGATCGGCTTACCACCCCGCTGATGACGCACGGAGTACTGCTTGGCTTCAACAATGGTTCTTTCCATAAGACCTACAGACGCCATTGTCAGCACCATGTCCTGCGTGAGACACACGAAAACCAACGCAGATCGGTCTTCAAAAGGCCCCATCACGAGATCTTTGTGAACTCGGACCTCGTTGAGTTGGAGACTGCTCACTGCGACGCCTCTGTACCCCAGCGTTTTCATTCTTGGACCCATGATGAGTCCGGGAATGCCTTGTTCCACGAGACAAAAAGCCGGGCGGCCATCTATATTCGCTAGAATTGCCAAATAGTCCGCTATGGGTCCGTTGGTCACAAAATCCTTCCTGCCGCTTATGACGTAGTACGAACCATCCGGCCATGCTTCCGTCGCCGGTCTTTGACCCTCGCCTTGCTCTGAGGGTTCGGTCACGGCCACTGCTCCTATCAAATTTCCATTTTCCAGGGACTCGACAATCTGACTGATACGGCTGCTATTCCCAAAGCCTCTGAGCAAACCGGCAAAGATTCGAGCCGTCACTTCCACGGCGAGAAAAAGAGAGCCCGACATGCGGGCTGTCTCCTCTTGCGCAGCCACAAGGTGCATGGTTTCAGATCTTGCCCCGGGACCAAACCCGACACGCAAGTAACCGGTCGGAGCCAGGTTCCTCAAAACGCCTTTTGTCATAGTCTTCAGTTCAGGGAGATCTGCTTCTTCCATCCTGTCCAGTTCTTCACGAGCTGTCTGGTGGAAAACGTTGTTTAGTCGTGTCTTGATTGCCCTATCTTGATCAGTCCAGTCAAAATTCATGAATACTTCCTTACATCAGGCGAGAGATAAGGACTTTTTGAACGTCGGATGTGCCGCCGCCTATGGGGGCTAAACGGCCGTCACGGAAAACCCGTTCCATGTCATATTCGTGGCAATAGCCATATCCTCCATGGAGTATCATGGCATCGTTTGTAGGCCCGAGGGACCAGTCTCCCACGAAAAGCTTCGCTATTGCCGCCTCCAGATGGTTCAACGGTCTGCCCTGATCCTTGCACCAGGCGATGCGGTAGACCAGAGATCTGGCCGCCTCAAGAAAGATCTTCATATCGGCCAGCTTGTGTCGGACAGCCTGGAAGTATGCAATGGGCCGACCAAACTGCTCACGGTCCTTGGCGTACCGACTGCAACGCTGAATCAGGAACGATACTGCACCGATGAACGGAGCCAGGAGCGCGGAGCGATCCCACTCGACAGTCTGCATGGCCATGAGAAAACCGTTGCCCTCGGATCCCAGCAAATTCTCAGCAGGAACGGCACAGTCTTGGAACGCAAGCTCCGACGTAGGCGAGGTCCTGACCCCCATCTTGTGGAGGCTTCGACTTACTGAAAACCCTGGAGTTCCTTTTTCCACGATAAAGGCTGATATGCCTGAGTGACCGGCAGATGGGTCGGTCTTGGCATAAATGACAGCCACGTCTGCTATCGCTCCGTTGGTGATGAACATTTTGCTGCCGTTTAGTACCCATTGATCCCCAGACCTCCGGGCGTGAGTCCTGATGGACGCCACATCAGAACCGGCCCCCGGTTCTGTAAGACCCATGCAACCTATCCATTGTCCGCTTGCCAGCTTGGGAATATACTTCCAGCGCTGAGCGTCTGTCCCATGACTGAAAATTGTGTCTGCGCAAAGGTAGGTGTGAGCCCCGTAGCTGAGCGTGAGGCCACCGTCAACACCGGCTTCGCCAAGCGCTTCTGCTGCCAGCACCGAAGTGATCACATCTGCACCGCTACCTCCAAGCTCCTCTGGAAAGTGGAGCCCCAATATTCCGAATTCTCCCAATCGCTTCCAGGATTCACGGTCAAACTCGGCGTTCAGGTCATGTTCCTGGACACGAGGCACGATCTCGCGGCGAGCAAACTTCAAAACTTGGTCCTTGAACATAAGCTGTTCCTCAGTCAACGCAAAATCCATTGTCCGGTTCCTTCTAAATGGGACGGGCGCCGTTGAAAAAAACTGTCAGAATACTCGATGCTATGCGGTGTTTCTGTGCCTTTCCCTTGATAGGGTAATTTTCAAGAACCAGCGTGGAGAAAAAGGTCTCTATGGCTCCAAGAAATATGTATGTCATGTACCTCGCCTTAACATCGTTCCGGACGGTATTCTCAGCTTGCCCCCGTGCGATGATGTCTTCGATCCGGTCCATGAAAGATTTGAAGAACTTCAACCGTTCCGGAGTGAGATTCGCAGAAGAACGAGAGATTTCAGTTATAAATACGTGAACCAGGTCGGGTCTTTTTTCGTATTGGTGCAGGAAATAGCCCACTAAGGCACCCAATTTGTCTTCAACAAGAGAGTATTTTTTGTCGCACTCTTCCATCATAGAAAACAGCCCGCCCCACCACTCCGCCACAATAGCGTCGAACAGGTAGGCCTTGTTCTTGAAATAGTGGTAAACTAGTCCGTACGATATTCCTGCTTCCTGGGCGATATCTGTTATTCTGGCCTGATGGAAACCTTTTTCCCTTATTACTCGGCAGGCGGCATCAAAGATAGCGGTTTGTTTGTCTTTTCGACCGTTAGGTGCGCTGGTGAGTTCTTGCATATCAAACGGGTAACAGTTGTTGATTGATTTGTCAATCGGTTCCGCTGCCGGTGACCTTATGTGGGGTCACAGCAACGCAGAGGCATCTTTGAACGGCCTCGTAGATATTCTGGAACAATTCCTCAAAGGTCTCCCCTTGGGTGGCGCAGCCGAGAATTGCCGGAACTTCAGCCCAGTAGCCGCCTTCTTCTGCTTCGTGGATAACGACTTGTAGTTTCATGATTAATTCAGCCTATCATCGAGCGGATCGCAACCGCATCAATTGTAGGGCTAAACTAAGGCGAGAGAAAGGAGCAGCGCACATGAGATGCAACAGGCAATATTTGAGAAGCATCCCGAGCGCCCTCTTTCAGTCGGAGAAAAAAGACGTAATACTGATGTGTTGTGGTTTCGACAAACAATAAGAACTTGAGGCCGTCGGCCTAAGCTTTCCGGCTCCCTATTTCTTTGTCGCGTCAGCCTTTGCTGTTCGTGATAAGATAGCCCCGGAGATAGACAGAGCAATGTAAAGACATGTCAACACCGCAAAAGTGCCAATAAATCGTAGGATCAATGTCCCGATGATCCAGGTCCAGTTATCTTTTAGTATTACTATACTGGTGCCGCCTTTGTCTCGACTTGAAATCGTAATGGAATGCCAGGGGCGATCAAGGTGTTCTTCGATGTAAGTGGACCCGCCTCTGTCCCAAAATTTGATATATTTTTCTGACTTAAGCGCTTTCTTATAAAAATTGACCGCTTCATCGTAGCCCATGTCGTAATAATTCTCGAGCCGGCTCCCATCCGAGGTC
>CAINUH010000222.1 GCA_903853735.1 uncultured Desulfomonile sp.
GGGGCTTTCGTTTGCCACGAGTTTCATGCTCGTGGCATCCCGTTCGTGGTGGTGGAAAACAACCCGGAAATGCAGGATAGGGTTAATGATACAGGCTATTTCCTTTCTCCTGGTGACGCTACAATGGAGGATGTTCTTATCGCCGCGAAAATAATGAGTGCCCGAGGTCTAGTGTCCGTGCTCAATTCGGATGCTGCAAATGTTTATGTGGTCCTAACCGCGCGTGAACTGAATCCAAAGCTGGAAATCATAGCCAGAGCCGGTGAAGAGGAGGCTGAGAAAAAACTACTGAGAGCCGGCGCTAATAGAGTCATCAGCCCATATCGAATCGGTGGAATGAGAATGGTGATGGGGATTCTCAAGCCCGCGGTAATGGGATTTCTCGAGGTGGCGATGGATCACAAGCAGATGGACATCGAATTGGAAGAAGTTCAGGTGTCCAGTGGTTCTGTCTACAGTGAAAAGAAACTCGTTGACACCGACATACGAAAGGAACTCAACCTTATTATAATTGCAGTTAAGAAGACGGACGGCCAAATGGTATTTAATCCCGGCCCAAACACAGTTATCGAAGATCAAGACGTTTTGATTACCATGGGGGAAAAGAAAGATCTCGCAATATTTCACGAAAAGGCTGGAGCGAATTAGGCAGCCTAATCATTAATAGGGACAGGCACGGAATCTGTTCCATGACCATACCCAATTTCTTGTCATGCTATCAATTTATGTGATATAAAAGTGTTATGAACAAAACGTACTGTTTTACATTATTGATTTGCATGGTGGCATGGAGTTGTACGGCCTTGTTCCGGCCTTCTCTGGGCATGGCAATGGATATCCGGGGCGCTTGGATCGGGAATGCCAAGGGGACCATATTCGGGGCCGATGGAAGCGTGACGATTACTCATCAACGCGGTGAAGATATCTATGGCATAGTAGAAGGGGGAAATTTTTTCGGCAAGGCCAAATTTGAGATCAACGCTAAGATAAGAGGTAACCATATCTTTGGAGTTAAAGAAGGTCACACATTCAACGGACTGGTCTATCCAGACGGGACGATACGAGGTCTTTTTCGAGCGGTCGATGGAGATTCCTATCAGGTTTTTCTTCAAAGACCGTACAGCCAATGGGGCTGGGGAATGCCTCCCGGTTTGTGGGACAATCAGTGACGGTCCATGATGGCTCTGTGGTCGGCCCGAATCCGATATCGGCCCCAGGAGTCATGGGCAGGTATGGGAACACAATTACAAAGCTATTACTTAACCCGGCTGGGGATCAGGTTCTCTGTAAATATCCGATAAGTGGAATTTCACCCCGTCCAAGCCTCCAATTGACTTGTTCATGAGAGGATTCAGTCACAAAAATTGCCGCCAGATCGTCCTCGGTTTTGTGTTCTTTGCACTGGTCGCGGCCGGTATTACTTTTTCTTGGATGTATATCGAAGGCACGAAGTTGAAAGGCTTACTAATCGACTTGGAACTGGAAGGACCAGACCCGTCACGATACCGTGACTTGAGGTATACTGTCCTCAATAAACTCCCCTCGGAAATTCCGGCCCTGAACGATTTCCAAGTGAAATTGGATTACGTTCATTTTTCGGACGTAACCAAAGAATTACTCAATTCCGGAAGTATCGACTTCGTCCTGTTGAGCCCTCAAGGAACTCCGTGGCACATGTATCGAAATGGAGCGGCTGAAAAACTGGGACGCGCCAAAACTATTCTGAAAGAAATGATTTCCAATCACCGGACTCCGGTTTTGGGAATATGTGGAGGCCACCAGTTCCTGGCCCTTGCCTTCGGCGGTTCGTTGGGCTTTATCGACCCTACATTAGAATGCAGCACTGTGGGATCTTATCCAAAAGAAGCAGTGGCGGAACGGGGCATTGTGGAGCTTGAAACTCTCATGTCAGATCCTATCTTCGAGGGAGTTGTCAATCATCCAGGCAAATTCTGGGTAACGCATAATCATTACGAAGAGGTCAAGTTGGTTCCGGAACCATTCATAAATCTGGCCAGAAGCAGTATGTCTGAGATCCAGTTGATACGGATTCCAGGCCGTCCTGTTTATGGAGTAGCATTTCATCCTGAAAGGGGCTTGAATCCACATCATGAAGCGAATTCCCCCGCAAATGGGGGAAAACAGATTCTGGCCAATTTCATGACTATGGTTATTGCAGAAAAAAATCTAAAAGGGTTTTCTAAAGACACGATGAAAAAGTATTTTTAAAAAACTTTACGGAGAGTTAGCATGGATGAAGTTGAAAAATGTAGAGTCCGTCTGGCGCATTGGATTGACCATAACATGGATCATCTGAAAGGTTACGTTGAGGTAGCTCAAGTTCTCGAGACAAGAGGCCACGAGGATTCAGCTCTTCAAGTTCGGGAGGGAATACGGCTTGTTAAGTCCGCAAACGCGAAATTCCAGGAAGCTCTAAAGGGCGTGTCTTCTGAGATCGAAGAACCTGTGTCCGAGGACCATGTTGAAACCCGCAGCCATGCTCATACCCACGAGCATACCCATGCCCATTCTCATGAACACGCCCATGAACATTGTAACACTTCGGCTCAATGTCACAGCCACGACAATGACCACAAATATTAAGTTGCAGTAACCACAAAAAAACTTGACAAGGCCCAGATTACGCAATATAGCGACCCGTGTGATTACGGCTTATTAGCCGTAACACGGGGTGATGACAAGAGTAAACAGGGGTAACTCTGTTTTCTGGTCAGGTCTCCCAAGTATTCCATTTACTGTTTTTGTTACATTTTTTTATTTGAAATCGGGGGTTAGATTCATGGTTACAGGATCCTCTTTGCGCGGCGACGCATCGGCCTCTCAAACTAATTCAAACTGGAGTTATGACTACGTCAAAGCAGTCATAAAGGTTGCCCAAAAAAATGGCTGGGACCTTGAAGGCCTCGACCTGATTCCCAAGGATACGCCCGCTGGTGGACACGTGAAGCTCACCAGAAAACAGGTGAGCGAACGAGATCGTATCTTAAAGAATATTCTGGAGCGTTTTAGCAGGATTCTGACTCCGCCGGTGCCGCTTGATCTCGAAAAATCAATTCTAGAGAAGGACGAAGCCGATCGATTACCCTGGGAGAAAGAAGTTATCAAAAAAGCAGCCACCTGGCGCCGAGACATAGCACGGATTAAGCCGGAAATCCTCAAGGAACTCGGTCGAGCGACCTGAGAACGTTCCAATACTTTACCATTCACCACTATTTGAAGCCTTAAACATGCGTTAGGGCCGTTACTGCACGCCTACAGTGTGCGTGATTGCTTCCCACTTGGTTGATCAAGGTTACGTTAGGTACAATCGTTCCAAAGTTCGAGATTCCCTGCCTTGGCGAGTCGTCCTGTTTGCTATATTACTTGACATTTGACGTAATATCGAATAATTAACGACTCATGTTAACAAAGTTGTTAAATGAGCTGGAGAAGCGACGCCCCCTGAGTGCAGTGCTGTCAACTTTTCAAGAACTTTTTCAAAAGGAGAATAATAATCACAATGAGTTGAGGCTTTCTGATGAATCCTTTTCAGCCTTGCTTAATTTCTTGGAAAAGAGGGAGATTTCATTTCGCCAGGTAGCCGTTCAGGCAGGCGCGCGATGGTCCGCATCGGCTCAAAAAGTAATGCTGAGGAACACCATTGAGAAGAGAGGTTTCTTGACCCCTTCTTGCTTGTGGGCGTTCCGGAAGCTAAGAGGAAACCCGGAGATACTTTTCAAGGATCTTCGCTCTCCAGAAATGTCCCTCATGCAGATCATCCTTCTGCGTGAAACCGATCCAACCCGCGCGGTCCCGTTCCTCATACAACGTTTTATCAACAGACGGGATGTACCGGAAGAGCTTAAGACAGCTTCGAGGCTATGCATTCTGAACATTCTCGATTCCGGGGTTTCCCCCGACCATGTGCGATACCTGCGGTCTCGATATCCAGGAGTCGAGGACGTTTACTTATGGCGTCCAGGCGTCTCAAGGGTAGCCCCGGCCTTGAAAGCGGAATTTCACTCTGGAATTGCTGATTTCCACCAACTGGTTCGATCTGTTCGGGATATGAAAGAGCTGTCTTCTCTTACGAGGACGGTCTACCTGATATCTCTCTTCCATGTACCGTTAACCATTAAGGAATGGCGGGCTCTCCTGCTGAGCCCAACGGATCAGCTATTTTTTCGAACATTGCGGTCGTGCGGATTGCTGGAACCATTTGGAGATGGTTTGGTTCTCTCCGCCGAACCTGCCAAACAGAGTATGGTGAAGAAGTTTCTCTACGACTCGTACGCTGTGGCAAGAGAATCAGTCCATCGATACCGAGCAGAGAGTCTCAAGGAAGAGCGACAACGGCGCGTGAGAAACAAGGAACTGGACAGACAGGCTTTGGAGATGTTGCCTGACGGCGTCATCTGCATCGATCGGGGCGGCCTCCTTTACTATATGAATTCTGCCGCCGAAACTATGCTCAGCGAAAATGAAAAGCTCAAGGCTCGACTCTTCGGATCTGCTTCGCTTGAGGAGGCTCTGCGTCGTTACTCCAGGGAGCGTGTTCTTGCCGGAATAACCTCCGCAATTAACGACAACGGAGACGAGACCCACGTGTTTGGGGACCGAGTAACCATGACATTAGGTGGAAAGAGATATGATGTGGAACTAGGCCCACAGGTCATATTGCTTCGGGATACAACTGATCAACATCTGATCAACCAAGAAATCGGAAGACTCTACCGCCACGAACTCAGAGCCGCCCTTGATGTCATGGGCGTCGGCATCGAGAGTGCCAGGGAGCTATTCAAAGACTCGCGTTTCGACGAAGGTTTGGATTTTCTTGACCAAGTGGCCCGGAAGAGGTCTGATCTATGCTCGATGCTCGAAGAGAGGATTGATTTCATAAGACTCCATTCCGATGCCTTTCAGATACGTCCGGTAGATGTTAACCTCAATTTTGTCGTCGAAAGAAGCGTCGGTAATTACCGGGAATCTGCAGCGTCCAAACAGGTCGAGATAGTCTCGGACCATCTCGACCAGCCGATTATTGTGGTCAGAGGAGAAGAGAGATATCTAATCCGAGCAGTGGACAACCTAATCAGGAACGCGGTCAAGTTTTGCCATCCTGGTTCGGAGATAACGGTATCGCTCACGAGAAACGGCTTCGAAGTGCTTGTGTGCATTGAAGACACCGGACCCGGTATAGCTCATGAGAATCTGGACAAGATATTCCAGCTTGGTTTTACCACCGGAGGCACGGGTAGAGGCCTGTACCTGGCTCGAAGGATAGCAGTAGCCCATGGAGGGAGCATCGAAGTGGAAAGTGAGCCACGCAAAGGTGCACGGTTTATTTTCCGGGTGCCTTTGCCAACGGAGTGAAAAATGCCGGAGCGACTATCCATTCTAATCGCCGATGACGAACCGATAATACGCCGAAAAGTATCTATGATGCTTGGCGACAGGTTCATCATTGGCGAGGCTTCCACAGCCGGATCGGCATTGGAAAACGCCGGCAACGGCTATGACGCAATCCTACTAGACATTGTATTTCCTGATGGAAACGGCGTAGAAGTGTGCGGAAAAATAAAAGAGGCTGATCCCTACAACACAGTTATCATAAGTTCTTCCCTCGAGAGCGTAGACGCGTGGAACGAGGCGTTCAAAGCCGGCGCAGACGGATACCTCGAAAAGCGAGAATTGTTGGGGCTTGATCCGAGGAAAATCGAACTGATGATCAACAACCTGGTTGAGCGAAATCGACTTAAACGGCAGGCCGAACAGGACAATCGCCGCCAGACCGAGCTATTGTCAGTCCTTTCCCACGACGTCCGGGCGCCATTTCAGACACTTCTGGGTACTATCGAGCTACTGAGGAGGAGCCATATACCGTCTTCTGCGGCCGAAAACGTGGAATCCCTTTATCAGTGCGCCAAGGACCAGTTGGAATTCATCAACTCCTTGCTTGAACTTCTCAGGCTGGAATCCGGCTCGATAGGTTTACGCCGATCGTTCGTAGATGTGAACCTTCCGGTAAACCAGTCTTTGCAGGGATTACGCATCCTAGCAAAAACAAAAGGCATCACGATCAATACCGATCTCCAGCCGGGCATTTCAAGAATCGAAGGAGACCTGGGCAGGCTTTGCCAACTCATAAACAATCTCGTGACCAATTCAATCAAGTTCACGCCCAGAGGCGGAACAGTCACAGTCAAGACCAGGTCTCTGAGGCGGAACGGAATGCCGGGGGTGGAACTCGCGGTAAAAGATACCGGCATTGGAATAAAACCAGAGGACCGGGACAAGATATTTCAACGTTTTCACAAGGGAAGAGATCGTGGAACAGAAGGTGAGCGAGGAGCCGGGCTCGGGCTTTCCATCTGCAAAGAGATAGTGCATCTTCATGGGGGAACTCTGGAGGTTGACGATGCAGAGTGCGAGGGCAGCCTAGTAAAAGCTTGGTTCCCGGCAGAGTATGTTGAGGCCACACAAGTCCTCACCGCGCCTCACGGCTGCGAAAAGACCGTCCAATGCCCTCAAAGTGCATGAATGGGTTTACACATATTGAAGGCGCCGAAATAAGCCTGCACGGGAGTCGACCATGTAAAACCGGATGTGGGAAAATTCGTGCTGCGACGACCTTGTTTGTTCTGGTCACAGGGATCCTTCAGTGGGGTTGCGAATTTGTCCCAAGTAGACCAGAGGCGGTTTTTATGTTATACAGGGAGCGCATGAAATCGGGCTACGTTGCCGAAGGTAGAAAATTTCTTTCGGAGGAGTCCAAAGCACTAGCCCTGAACCTCACATCGCAATTCAAGCTCGAACATCCTCCCGAAGACTCTGCCTTGTTGAACATTCTTGATCCACAGAGTTCTCCGATCGTGACCATATCGGAAGACACATTCGCTCTCCTCCAGGTGCGGACCATGAAGGGCGGCTTGAGATTGATTCGCGTGGTGCGGGAGACCGCCAAGTCACCTTGGAAGATTAACATAGTTGAGGAACTCAGGTCTTTTGAAGCCTTTCTCGAAGCTCAGTCGGCTTTGGACATGATGCGTGAGAAAGCCGGAGAATATGCGGCATCGTGGAGGGCCTTCAGCGATCAAATGGATAGAATGACCGTAACTGAAGAACCCCCAGGGAAAACTCAGCCCCCCAAACAGATCAAGAAGCCGAAATTGCAGAAATTTGACAAGAGAAGAAAGAGCGACACCCCGTGATTGCTTTCACGAGGTTTGGCCGGTGCAGAGGAACAAGAACAGCCCAGAGCTTTACCCTGGGCTGACCCATGTAGGTATAAGAACTGTTCTCAATACCACCGTGCAGGTGGTCTGAAGACGACGGGCATGGGAATCGGACCACACGCGGGCGGAGGGTACATAGTGGGAAGGCAAGCCGCCGCCGCCGGTCCCGGCCTACACTTGGAAATGCGCTTCGGCGCGGGATACATCTGAGGCATGGATCCCGGATACCCCATTGGTCCTGCCATCATTGGTTGGACTGGAGGTCCAACCTGTGGCGTCATCGAGATTGGAGGGTATCCAGCGGGCAAACATGCTGAACCGGAGAAACCCGTCCAGTTGCCATGACTCACCATATAGGCGTGCCCACACCGGATCCCTGTTAACGTTACAAAGACAACAGACAACAACACCAGTAATATTTTTTTCACTTCCTATTCCTTCCATAATTAAGATAATATCAAATCATTAAAGGACTATAATACGTAAACCTAACGATCGTACTCTATCAAATTTGTGACAATTTGTCAACAAGCTTATTTAATGGACCGAGTTGTAAATACATTCTCGCTACGTAGCACGCGTGCGCGACTACCAATCGTGCCGGTTCTCGTTCAAGCAGCCTGCCTTTCGGACATGGTTCTCAAGGTAAGCGGCGGTAAAACCATGGGAGTCCGCATCAACCGGCGTGTCGGCGGGCCTCTGCAACGCAGGAGATGTGCAGGCGAGCCTAACCTCGCTTGTTGTTAGAAGGCAGCTTGTAGTTCTTGACCACTGCTGCCGAGCATGTTATCGATACATTGATTTGTTGCAAATCCGGTCATACGATTTCGTCATAAGAACGGAATATAAGTCTCCCGGTATTACAGGCTTCTTTTTGAACCATAACGGAGGAGCCATGTTGTCTAGGCTGGTAAGTGGTGACGACGCTGCCTATCTACTTGACATGACGAGTCTGGAAGGCTTCAACGAACCTGCGGCTTTCGGATCTCTCACTCCGGTCAAGCAAGGCCCTAAGGGTCCTCGGTATCGGGTGACCGACGTAATTATCTTCAAGTTGGCTCAAGCAATAGGGCAAGTCGGGGTGAGTTCCGGGAAAGCTATGAGGTATGCCGAGGCCATATTGATTCCGAGACTTACTAAACATGATAAGACTTCGATGGAATGGATAGAAAACGAGACGCAGGAATTATTCTGCCTTATAGCCGATGGCGAGCTATCCAGGATTTTTTTGCGTAACAGAGAAGACGATAAGGAACTCGACGTAGGAGCCGTCAAGCCGGTCCTCTTGCCCACTGTAGTTTCTGAGATTAATGTTTTCAGAGTGATCAGGCCGGTGATTCGCAAAGCTCGCCACTTACTGGGTAACTGATCAAGAATCCATTCCTGGAAAGGGAATTTGTCCCCCGCCGACGAGACAGGTCACGCACATTTGTCTGTCAAGCCTGGCTGATCTATTACGTGATGTTAATTTTTCCTATTTGTTCTTGGCGCATTCCTTGAGATCAATGGCTTTGAGTACGGCGTCCAAATTTTTTTGAGCAACTGATTTTTTCAGCCTGTAAATTTTGATGCTCTCCAGGGTGCCTGCCTCGATAGCAGTTCCCAGAACCGTGTCGATCGTTTTGACGTCTTCCTGGTAGTTTGTTGCCAGTCTGATTAGTTCGGAACAACTCTTTATGATCAACTCTTCGGCAAAGGAAGGTACCGCCGAGAATGACAACACTAACCCTGCAATCAATACCGTGAACCAGCTTCGAGTGCCCCTTTGCATCATCCACCCTCCTTTTGATTGAACCGTGATAACCGTTGGGCCGGCATTTTCCGCACTCCCGGTCGGGTAAGCCTTTTTCAGGGGGCCCTTATATCACATCTGACGACCGGCACAATGGTAATGTTGCAGCGCACACGTCCTTATGTCCTCGGATCCACCTTGCTTTGGCCGGGCACTTTTCCCACAGAGACACAGATCTCGCTGATACTATCCCGGCGGTGTCTGTCTCCAGTAACTTGAGATCTGTGTCTGTGTGGTTAGTTAAGGGTGCGCCAATTTTCGGGGAGCCGGTCACAACGACCTGTTTCACCCGGCACTGTCCGTGCGATTAAATCACATGGGGAAAAGGCTCTTTATGCGCTGGGCAAGCATGATGTTGCCTGTGGCCTTTAACTTGCCGCTCATGAAAGCCGTCATACCATCCAGTTTCCCGTTACAGATGGCAAGCCAATCCTGCCCGGTCAAAGAAAGACTCACCGATGGGCTGTCGTGAACTCCTTTTTCCACCTTGCAGGCGTTATCCTTGATGACAACATAGTAGTCCCCGGCTTCATCACCTGAGATGCTGAACTGGAACACCGCGTCGAGTCCACTTGCAGCGGCAACGTTAAACACCGTCGGCATGTTTTCGAAGACTTCACTTACTGTTGAAAGCTCCATTCTCGTCTCCTTCGTTTTGTGAGGTACCGGAAAAGTGTTCCGGCAAAGGATCACCCCCAGTGAACAGTGGGGGTGTATATCGGCAATATCTTACCACATTCCATCGTCAGCTTCACAGACCTTTAGTTTTAAAGGACTCTTTTTGAAGTAATACGGGCACGACCGCATCCCGCCTTCCTATGGCACAAGACGATTCTCATTGGGGTATGGAGAGACATAAAACAAAAAATAAGATCGTAATAATGCCTGCACTACAATCGAGTACTGACAATTCCATAGGCTTAAACTCAGAACGCGGAGCGCCAGGGTGGAAGCCCCGAGCCGTCATTGCTAGTGCCAAAAGGTCTGCTCGCCGAAGAACTCCCATGAGAGTGGGAACAAGAAGCGCCACCAGGTTGCGTGACCGCGTCATGATCTTACCTTTTCCGAATTCGACCCCACGAGATCTTTGCGCATCTATGGTCATTCTCAGCTCTTGCTGAAGTATTGGCACAAATCTCATGGCCAGTAACAGGACCATACTAAAATTTTCTACTGGAATTGAAAATTTCTTTAATGGACGGGCAAGTCGCTCAACGCCTCTGGTCAGTTCCACGGGGGTAGTGGCGAAGGTCAAGACCAGGGAAAGTGCGATTGCCTCCGTCAGTTGGACCACAAAAATGAGAGAATCCTCTAGAGCCCCCCCGCTGAAGGGCATCTCAAGGCCAAAGAGGATAAGGGGCTTTCCCCCGCTCCCAAAAAACAGGTTGGCTCCTCCTGCAATCACCAACATCCACGAGAAGCGCTTGATCCCTAAGACCCAGACTCTGTATCCAGTTCGGGTCAATATTGCCAGCGCGATTACAGCAAAAGCGGTAACGGCAAGGCCCTGTCTGCTCGTTGACACGAAGACCGAAGCAAGCATCAACGCCAGCCCACCGAGTTTAATTCGCGGGTCAAGACGATGAATGACCGAGTCCCCTGGAATAAATCCTCCGATTGTAATATCATGAGTGATCATAATAGACCTGAATCAGTCAGCCTGGACATATTAGGGCCCAAGGCCGCCAGGCGTGCTTGGAGCCTTTTTGTAATGATCATTCCTTGCTCGCCCGGAAAATGCATCAAAGCTGTTGAGACGCTCATGTGAGTCTTGATATCGATTCCTCGTTTGAAAGCACACCCGTATGAGAGCTATCTGGACAACCTATAAGGAAATCTGGGGTCATGCGCAAGAAAGACTTTGAAGATCTGACCATTCTGCCGCGAAACCGCACTACCTATCCCAGCACTCCTGATAAAGCTCGTCTAGAGAGTTTTTCCAACAGATACCCGTCTCGGGACTATCTTATTGAGTTCGAGTGCCCCGAATTCACAAGCCTTTGCCCGGTAACTGGACAGCCGGATTTTGCCAGGATAATAATCAGTTACATACCAGACCAAAGGTGCATCGAGTCTAAGTCATTAAAGTTGTATCTCTTTTCTTTCAGGAACACAGGAATGTTTCACGAGGAGATCATCAACAGGATACTGGAGGACCTTATAGCCGCATGCAAGCCACGTTGGGCACGCGTGAGAGGAATCATGAGTCCCCGCGGAGGAATATCGATAGACGTTACGGCAGAATACTGCAAGCCTGGTAATACAGCGCCCTCGTACGGAACTTTTCAAAGGTGAGGCACGAGACAACGTGAATTTATTGTCGGTAGCCGTTAGGTATGCCAGGGAATCTACGAGGCCAAATTCAAAAAATATTGATGATTCTGCTCTGCAACACCTATATGACAAAAGCTTTCTTTGGGGTGAATTAATCGCTTGACCGGTCGCCCCAAAAGTGCTTATTATTTACTTTTTTGGTACTCGATCCTAAATAATCCGTACGAAAGGAGTTCGCTCGATGGGGATGCGGAGTTATCTGTTCTCTTCCGAATCTGTTACTGAAGGCCATCCCGACAAGGTCGCCGACCGAATATCTGATGCCGTTCTTGATTCCATGCTCGCCCAGGATCCCAAGTCCAGGGTAGCATGCGAGACACTAGTTACGACCGGCCTAGTACTGGTCGCAGGCGAAATTACGACTAAGGCAGTGGTGGATATTCCGCATCTGGTACGTGAGACAGTGTGTTCTATCGGCTACACTGATGGAACCATGGGACTGGACGGCGAAACATGTGCGGTTATGGTCACTCTGGACAAGCAATCACCTGATATATCCATGGGTGTCACCGAAGGAGAGGGACTATTCAGTGAACAAGGCGCAGGAGACCAAGGATTAATGTTTGGCTATGCGTGCAATGAAACACCTGAACTCATGCCTATGGCCATTAGCTACGCTCACAAGTTGACCGAGCGACTGACCCTGGTTCGAAAGCAGGGAATATTGTTGTTTCTGAGACCTGATGGGAAGTCCCAGGTAACTGTGCGGTATGAGGACGGTGTGCCAAAAAAAGTGGAAACGGTTGTAATCGCAGCGCAACATATTCCTGACGTTACGTATGACGAGATCAGGGACGGCATTATCGAAGAGGTGGTCAAGAAGGTCATCCCTGCTGAATTCCTGGATGCTCAGACCAAGTACCTCATAAATGCTACGGGACGTTTTGTCGTTGGCGGTCCCCTGGGCGACTGTGGGTTGACAGGCCGCAAAATCATAGTGGACACCTACGGCGGTTACGGTGCACACGGCGGGGGGGCTTTCTCGGGCAAGGACCCGTCCAAAGTGGACCGTTCGGCTTCGTATATGGCCCGGCACGTTGCCAAGAATGTAGTGGCTGCTGGACTGGCTGACAGGTGCCTGCTCCAGGTGGCCTATGCCATCGGTTACCCGGAACCGGTTTCACTGATGATCAACACTTATGGGACCGGCAAGACAACAGATGATCGACTTGCCGATGTTGTTTTGAAACTTTTCAGTTTCAAACCAGCGGCAATAATAGACTATTTGAGGCTCTTAAGACCTATCTACCAAAAGACCTCTGCCAACGGCCACTTCGGAAGGGACGACCCTGACTTCACATGGGAGGCTACCTCCAGGGTGAAGGACATTAGAGACATCTCCGGAGTTTGAGGATCATTTTCATACCATTTGACTTGTAAGGTATAACTGATGCTATGCGGGCCATATTTGCCCGGACGGCAGCCAAGGTTATGCCAAAATCATATCATCTTTGAAGGAGCTTACATGGACTACGACATCAAAGACCCGGCCCTGGCTGATGCCGGGAAGCTCAGAATAGAGTGGGCAGAGAGAAGTATGCCGGTACTGCGAATGATCCGAGACCGGTTCAGGACGGAGAAACCTCTGGCCGGCACAGTGCTGGCAGCTTGTCTTCACGTGACTACGGAAACCGCTTCCCTCGTTCGTACCTTGGCAGAAGGAGGCGCCCAGGTCTATTTGTGCGCTTCCAACCCACTCTCAACACAGGACGATGTGGCTGCTGCTCTCGTTGCTGAAGGCTTTCATGTTTTTTCAATCAAAGGGGAGGACACTGAGACATATTACAGGCACATTAACGCCTGTCTGGACCCTCGCCCAGGTATCACCATGGATGACGGGGCTGATCTGGTAGGAACCATTCACTCTGAGCGTCGTGATTTGGCAGAGAGACTCCTTGGCGGGACCGAAGAAACCACCACGGGCGTCATCAGACTCAAGAGCATGGCGGCTAAAGGCGTCCTCCTGTTTCCCGTGATAGCAGTGAATGATTCCAGTACAAAGCATTTATTCGATAATCGTTATGGAACCGGTCAGAGTACTATCGACGGAATCCTGAGGGCTACGAACCGTCTTGTGGCGGGAAGCCGTTTTGTAGTGAGCGGTTATGGCTGGTGTGGCCGCGGGGTGGCCATGAGAGCCAAGGGCATGGGAGCCCTGGTAATCATTACCGAGGTGGATTCACTTCGGGCCCTGGAAGCGGCCATGGACGGATACGACGTAATGCCCATGGAAGAGGCTGCCCCACGCGGAGACTTCTTCTGCACAGTCACCGGCGATATCAATGTTATTCGCAAAGAACATTTCGACAGAATGAAGGACGGGGCCATAGTTTGTAATTCAGGACACTTTAACGTTGAGATCGATATAGGATCCCTTGAAAAAAACGCGGTGTCTCGCAGAATAATAAGAGATTTCCTGGAAGAATTCACCATGCCGGATGGACGGAGAATAATTCTTCTGGGCGAAGGACGACTCATCAATCTCGCCGCAGCCGAAGGGCATCCCTCGTCGGTTATGGACATGAGCTTTGCTAATCAGGCTTTGGCTGCCGAATACCTTGTGAAGCATAGTGAGGGACTCGGTCGCGAAGTTCACAAGTTGCCTCAGTCGGTGGACGATGAAATTGCCAGGTTGAAGCTCGGTTCCATGGGAATTAGGATAGATACTCTTACCGACGAACAGGATCACTATCTTTCATCGTGGGAGATGGGAACTTGATGACTGAAAGGCTGACCGAATAAGTATAGGTAGTTTTCAGGTTTTCTCTGCCAAGAGAGACTTGTTGTACTCTCAGGGGCAGTGTTACTTCGAGGACTCGGCGGCCAAGCTCAACTGTAGTGAGAGAAGGAGGCCCAAGATAGGACATGTCAGCGAATCATCTGACTCCTGAAAAGCCGGTCACTCCTAAAGTGCTCGTCGTAGATGACGATTCCTTAGTTCGAGATGTTGTGGTGGAGTCATTGCAGAGCGCCGGTTACCAAGTGGATTGGTGCGCTAACGGACTGTTAGCCCTGGGGAAAAATGGCCAGATCAATTATGACCTTATTATCACTGACATGATGATGCCGTCTATGGACGGCCTGACTCTGATAAGAAATCTCAAGCTTCAGAAAAGCGAAACCGACGTCATAGTAATTACCGGATTCGGGTCCGTTGAAAATGCGGTCGATTGCATGAAGGCCGGTGCCCAAGATTATCTCATAAAGCCTTTAAGCGTGGAACAAATCCAAATGGCGGTACGAAGAGCCATCGAGCATCGAGAACTCAGACTTCGGGCTCGAGAGCGTGACTTGTACAGACAATTATCTTATGAGGATTCTTTAACCGGGATTTACAATCGCCGCTTTTTTGACGAATCCCTGAAACTGGAGATTGTAAAATCTACCAGGCACGGAGCACCTGTTTTGTTGTGCATGATAGATATAGATTATTTCAAGATGTACAACGACCACAGGGGACACCAGAATGGAGACAGGGTTTTGGCAGAGATGGGTCAAATTCTCAAATCCTCATGTCGTGGCTACGATATAGTAACGAGGTACGGAGGAGAAGAATTTGCTATTATTTTCCCTGGTACCGATAA
>CAINUH010000223.1 GCA_903853735.1 uncultured Desulfomonile sp.
ATACGCTTTGGCTCGCTCAACACCTTTGCGAATAGCTTCGGGAACTTCTTTCGCTTTGCCCAAGCCGAAGCCCACACGGCCTTGACCGTCGCCAACGACGACCACAGCGCTAAAAGAAAATCTTCTTCCGCCTTTAACGACTTTGGCGACGCGACTTAAATGGACCACTCGGTCTTTAAGTTCGCCTTCGGTAGACATCTCTGATCTACTCAGCAACGGGCGATTCCTCCTTCAACCAGAATTAAAACTCTAATCCAGCTTCCCTAGCGCCATCTGCCAAGGCTTTGACCTTCCCGTGATAAAGGTAAGGGCCTCTGTCAAAGACAACCTTGCTGATGTTCAACGCCAATGCTCTTGCGGCAATTCGTTTTCCAACCTCTCGGGCGACGTCCTTATTAAAAGGTTGATTTGCCTGCCGCCTGAAACCTTTGTCTAACGTAGAAGCCTGAGCCAGTGTAACGCCGGCGTCATCGTCTACGATTTGCGCAAAGATATTCCGATTTGATCGGAAAACCGTTAAACGACGTCTTTCAGAATTGCCGGATATTCTGAATCGCACTCGTCGAGTTCTCTTTTTTCTAGATTCTATTTTTTCCGAATTGTTACTCATTGCGGATCCTTTTTAGCTCGCTGAATACCAGGTAATGGTCTATTTGGAGCCCGCTTTCCCAACTTTACGCCTTATCTGCTCACCCACATATCGGATACCCTTGCCACGATAAGGTTCAGGTTTCCGTACCCGTCGAATTTTAGCAGCCATTTCTCCGACTAGTTGTTTGTCAATTCCACGGACATGAATGATGGTGTTTTTTTCCACTTCAATTGCAAGGCCTTCAGGAATAGGAAGAACTTTGGGATTAGAGTACCCTACATTCAAAGTTAGATTCAGTTTGTCAGCTTCCGCCCTGTACCCGACCCCGACAATTTCCAAAGATTTGATGAATCCAGTCGTGACACCGACAACCATGTTGTTTATCAGGCTTCGGAATAAACCGTGCATTGCCCGGCCCTTGCGATCATCTCCCAAAGCTTTTACATGAATTACCGAATCCGCTATATCCAAACCGACAAGATCTAAAAGATTCAAATTGAGTGAACCTTTTGGACCGTCGACATTGAGTATTGGAACATCGAAGGTGACTTTGACGCTATCCGGTATTGGTATTGGGGCTTTGCCTATTCTAGACATTACTTACGCTCCTGTGAAACATTCGGGCTACCAGACGCTGCATAGCACTTCGCCGCCAATTCCTCTACGCCGCGCTTCCTTGTCGGTCATAACTCCCTGAGACGTAGAAAGGACAAGGATTCCAACGCCCCCATGACTTTTCAGGTTATGTTCTTTTCCAACATAGACCCTTCGACCCGGCGTGGAGGTCCTGGCTAAGCCCTCAATTGTGCATTGAGTTTCGTCATCGAACCGCAAAGTCAATTTTAAAACACCCTGCTTATTCTTGGCTGACCGTATGACCTTATACTTTTTAATATATCCCTCCTCTTTAAGGATCTGCACCACACCTATTTTGAGGTTGGAGGCAGGGATGGTCACTTGATCCTTTCTCGCTTGCCGAGCGTTTCGGATTCGTGTCAGCATGTCAGCTATTGGATCGGTCATACTCATGCGAATAATCTCCCTACCAGCTCGATTTGATCATACCGGGAACGTTACCCCGGAGGGCCTGATCTCTAAGGCATATTCGACATAGCTGGAACTTGCGATAATATGCTCTTGGTCGGCCACAAATCTGGCAGCGATTATATGACCTCACTGAAAATTTCTGAGGCCTGCCGGCCTTTACCATCATCGATAATTTTGCCACGCTTCCTCCTTTTAAGGAGACTTTTTCTATTTCCTGAAAGGCATTCCTAAATGATCCAGAAGCTGCTTCGCTTCCTCATCTGTCTTTGCTGAAGTGACCAGCGTTATGTTCATGCCCCGAATTTTCTCAAGCCGGTCATAATTAATCTCAGGGAATATGATCTGCTCCTTTATCCCCATCGAAAAATTACCTCTTCCATCAAATCCCTTAGGGTTTATCCCTCGAAAGTCACGGACTCGAGGAAGAGCGACATTGATCAATTTGTCAAGAAAATG
>CAINUH010000224.1 GCA_903853735.1 uncultured Desulfomonile sp.
TACTGTCCCTCAAATACGAGATAAAATGGTAGCAGAGGCACATACCCCAAACCACCAACAAGGGCCAGGTTCCCAGGCTTCCTAATAATAGCGTACCCGAGAATGCAAAACAGCAAACCGACTACGTTGTTGACCAGATACGGGTAAGCATTTAACCAGGTCAAGGAGTCCATTCCGTTACGGTCCAGTTAAATTGACAGAGTGAGTTTGCCCGACTGACAAGAGGCGTTGGCCTTATCCCTGCGCGGTAGACTCTTTTTCAACAAGTCTCCCAATCAGCTTTCTCACTGATGGGAACGTGAGAATTATAGACTGCATGAAAACCAGGTCCCCGAACATACCCATCAATATGGCGGATGAAACCAGTATCCCGAAATTAACTCCCGCCTGATAGGGAGAGATTAGTAGTGCCAGAAATCCTAGGAACGTCACTAAAGACCACGAAGCCATGGGCTTGGCAGCAAGTCTGTACGCCCGGTAAACACATTGCTCGACACCGAGGCCGGGATTCAATTTGATTTCTCTTTTTAATTGGGTCACATAGTGGATCGTGTTGTCCACGGCTAGTCCGATGGCAACTGTTGCCGCAAACACAGTTATGATGTCCAAGGGAATTCCCAGCCATCCCATAATGCCCCAGACCACGGCCACGGGGGGGATGTTCGGGATCAGGCTGATCAGGCCCAACAGCGGCGTGCCCATCTGAATCATCATCAAGATCGTAACGATTATCAGGGCAAGAACCATTGAATAGATTTCCGATTTCACAAAGTCATCCCCCTCGGTTGCCACCACAGCCAGCTCCCCGGTAACGGTGGCTTTGGCAAAGCCTATCATAACAGAATCCGCAGTGGAGCGGACCTTCTCAAGAGTCCCGCCGATGGGGATTGACGGAGAATTCCCGATGCGAACCGTCATGCGCAGCCGATCAAAGCCTTCATCAATATATCTCCGAACCATCTCCATGCCATCAGGGTTGATAGACGTGAGAAAGAACAGTTGGGGAATAATCTTGGGATTGACGAACAGGTCTTCAGTTCCTGAATTCTGATCTTTAACAAAGCCGTAGACATACTCAAGGAAAGGGAGCAAACTGTCCACGCCCTTCACGTCCGGTATCTCCTTCAGCCTGTGTTCCAATTCCTTTACCTTGGCCCAAATATCCGGTTTCTTTAAGGCTTGTCCTTTTGATTCCAACATCAACTCAAAGGAATGAATGGAAGTCAGGTTCTGGTCCACGAATCTCATGTCTTGCATCTCCGGTTTCGAGTCTCCTAAAAAACGCAAGAGCTGTGGATCAGTGCGGATCATAGGTGCGCCGGACAACAGTATTCCGGATATGACGAACCCAGCGACGGTGTAAAAACGATAGTGCTTAGAAATTGACCGTTCCATTTTTTCGAGCACTGATGTCAAAATGTCAGATGACCTATTCCCGTGTGGATGAGCATCCAGCGATTTTGTCATGAGAATAAATGCAGGTGTCAGAATCATTGCGAGGCAAAAGGAAATCATTATTCCCAGCGACATAGCCAGTCCTGTCTGGAATACCACGGGAATCGGCGTGACCATGCATGACCCAAAGCCTACAGCAGTGGTGGCCGAACACATCAGGCACGGTCTGGCCAGATAGCGAACCGTTTCCTTTACTGCCTTGACTTTATCTGTGACAAATTGACGGAACTGATCATATCTGACCATGATGTGAATCACTATTTCCAAAGTCGTAATCAGGATAAAACCAAATATCTGACTTGTGGAGGCACTTAGTGAGATTCTCATGAGAGACATCAGACCGAGGACCCACAAGGCGCACAGCCCGAGAATAATTGTGGTCACCAGCGTTACCTTGAAACTCCTGAGAACATGAAACGTCACTACTGTGCAAATCAGCATGCATACGAGTCCATAAACTATCGCAGTCTGAAAACTGTATTTCATCAGGGCCAGCCGAAGCACTGCCGGTCCTACGATCCGATAATCGGAACCGGCAGGACTGCTGGTCTTAAGCACAGAATTGATGCCGGCAAGAACCTGCTCCGTTGCCTGAGGATTCAACCTCCATCGCTCATCAACTCTGATCAGCACTCCGACGGTTTTCAGGTCACTGGATACAAGAAGGTCCATTATGGGAAATGCTTTCCGAATCCTATCCAGTTCGGTCGGCCCAGGCAGGAGAAATACTCCATCGCTGTTGGTGACAACAAGATTATTCCGTAACTGCTCTCGCTCTTTTTGTAGAATCTTGAGGTTCGTAAGACTGAGCACCTGGACTATCTTATCCAATTTCTCCAGTTGTTTGGTTATTGACTCCAGTGCAGCAAGGAAGTGATTGTCATCTGCACCTGGTTCATTCTTGATCGCGATGAGCAGGAATTCTTCGGTGCCGAAAACCTCAACAAATTCTTGGTACTGGAAGTATGCGGGTGAACTCGTTACCAGCCCCGACTTGAAGGATGTGTCCACATCCAAGCTGGAGATATGCATGGCCAACAAAATGGTGACAAGACCTACCAGGCAGACGAGAAGCAGATGATGGTCAACCAAAAGATCTGCTATTCTCTCTGAAAGGTGGCGATTATCGTCGGCCTGCATAGGTTCCTCTTGTTAATCTGGACCGGCATTCAATGTCCTATGCGAATCGTGTGAAGAAACACATTATTCAAAGGATAGCCTGTTGAACGGCCAAAATTGACTTGCCACCGGACTATGTACCACTTGTTAAGTTAGAGATCCAGGAGCTTTTCCTCTGGCAAGAGGAACAGGAGCGCTTGGGGGATTTTTGACAATCCACGTGGTCAATATTGACCTCTGGCGTTGGAGGCAGGTAAGTCAATGAGCTGTGAGGTCTGAAGGTGTTATATTCCTTGCGCGATCGTTCGATGATTACTTGAGCCTCTCTCAGTGTGTAGAAGATCTCCCTATCCAACACTTGGTCTGTGAACTTGCGGTTTAAACTTTCACAGTAGCCATTTTCCCAAACGCTGCGAAGATGCGGTAACTCGCAGCACTGAAGCTGTGCCTGAAAAGGATCTCGTCAATCCCGAAAAGACCTGCTATCTCTTTTTTCAGCTTGGCGTTCCTCCTTCCCCGATGTTTCTTTTCAAAAAACGGGTTCGCGTGAAACACCTTGCTTTTTCAACCGTTATCTGACTGCCCAACTCTAAAATGATACGAACTAAGCGAAACTATGGTTTTATTCCCAGCCTGGACAAAACCGCTTCCAAATTGATTCCCCTCACCAGAATCGTCTTTTGTCTGGACAGGCTACCCGCAATAATCTCCATAGCGGATGGCGGCACACCCAGCTTTTTCCCGAGAAATTTCACAAGATGCCTGTTTGCACGCCCCTGCACAGGCGGTGACGTAAGTTTCACGGCCAAGTGATCAGGCGTGTCAAAGGCAACGGCGTTTCTGGACGAATTGGGAATCACACGGACTGAAATGGTTACGCCATCTTTGTGTTGCTTCACATACACGCGCTGTAACCCCAAGAGCAATATACCAGAGAGACGCAAAGAATAAATCAAACCACAAGAGAAAAGTGGTTTTCTCTTTGACTCCGGGACCTTGTGGTTTTTTTGCTCTTCGGCGGCTAATGCAAGTTCATTGCGATCTGGTGCAGCGTCTTCACCAGGAATTGTTGCAGGAACACGATTGCAAGAAGCACGATTATGGGAGAGAAGTCGATGCCCATGGCGGGGATTGGAAGAGTACGGCGCACAAACCCGAACACAGGCTCTGTGACGCTGTGCAGGAATCGCACGACGGGGTTGTAGGGGTCGGGATTGACCCAGGTGATCAGGGCGGCAATGATGACAATCCACATGTAGATGCTGAGGACTATGTCGAGCACCCCAGCTACGGCGCTGATCAAATTACCCAGAATAAACATGTATTTTCCCGTATTGAGTTTTAATTGGGCTGGACCACCCCACTGCAAGATGTTTTCTCACGCGATTCTAATTTTATCACGAAGACCCGTTATTACAATAGTTCAAAAACCATAGCAACCCCCTCTCCCTCTAGGGCAAAGGGGGAAACAGCCATGGCTTTGGACTATTACTCTTCCCTCCATTGATGAGAGGGGTCTGGGGGTGACTTCTTGTGTGTTTTATGTTGAAGCCGCTTCCAACAAATTGCTTTATTTTACTGCTTCCTTGAAGGCTTTTGCCGCTGTGAACTTGGGAGCCTTGGTGGCCTTGATACTTATCTTCTTCTTGGTTCTGGGATTGATACCAGTACGTGCAGCCCTCTCCACCACTGAGAATTTACCGAACCCAGGAATAGAAATCTGTTCTCCCTTGACCAGTTCGTCCTTGATGGCACCGAAAACCATTTCCAATGCTTCGGCCGCTTGTTTCTTGGTAGTTTCCCCTTTTTTGGCAAGCCTGTCTACGAAATCCGCTTTTGTCATGTTCCCTCCTCCTAATGTCTAAATTCAGGTTTGGCTAAGTCAATGGTAATGTAAATCTATAGACGTAGCGATAAGGATGAGTCAAGCAGATAATAACGGTTGACTGTAAAAAGCGGAAGATGTAAAGCTCACAGGACCAACTTTTTATTTTCCCCAAAATCAGGAGAATGGAGAATAAGGAAAGGAGAGACTATGGCAAAGACAGTTGTCATCGATCAGGAGGCCTGTACGGGCTGTGGGACTTGCTCCGCTATCGCGGAAGATTGCTTCGCTCTGAATGAAGACACGGAAAAGGGTTATGTGACCGATCAGAGTGCGTGCTCCGAGGACGACATCCAGGAAGCTATTGACACGTGTCCTGAAGAGGCTATTAGCTGGCAGGAATAAGTAGCGCAATTGGTAACGCTTCCCTAACTCTTCAGGGGAGAACAATAGGCAAGCGGGCAGATCAAACCAGAGAGATTGCGGAGCGCCTCAGAGATCGCACAACAATTTGAATTTTTCATGCGTAACATTGTGCCTCTGTGCGTGTCTCCGCGTCTCCAGGGTCAAATTGTTACCCGTACAGTCTCTCACGCCAAGCGCCGAGGTAATGCCGGACTCCAGTGGGTTACATTATGGAGAGGCTGCCATCTTGTGATTAAGTCGCCCTCTTTGGCCCTCAATCTAAGGCTTTTCTACAACAATTTCCTGCCGGCATCCCGGCTCTTTAATTTGGAGCACACTGCATGTTTTCAGGGGAAGAACTGACTGCGGTGTTGGCGGGATTCTACCGGTCCATGGATTCCGTCTATACCCAGAAGGCACTCCAGGCCGGTTTTTCCTGTCAAGGCTGCGATGGCGTCAAATGCTGCACTGTCGATCTGACTCTTCACTCCTTCATGGAAATGTTTTACTTGAAACTAGGTTGTCGCAGCCTTAATCAGGCCGTTAAAACCGAAATAGGTAGACGATGCAGGGCAGTTCTGACGGCCAAGAGAGAAGACCCATTCGGTAAGGCTTACAGAAATTCTGTCTGTGTGCTGAATTTGGAGGGGCAGTGCTCTGTGTACAAATATCGACCGATGATTTGCCGGCTTGCAGGGATACGGCACGTCATAGTGCGACCAGACGGGTCCAGGGTAACGGGTCCAGGGTGTTCAAGGTTTGAACATGAGGTTGGCGACGATCATCCTCTCTTGTGCATAGACAGAACATCTTATTACGGAGAAATGGCTGACTTGGAGATGAATGTCGTGCGAGTTTCGGGCCAACGAACGCGTCCGCGCACGGTCTCCGAGACTTTGGAAGAATTTATGTGAATAGCATACCCACCAACGACAGAAAGACAAAACGAACCGCAGAGGCACTGAGATTCTGCGAATAACATCCTTTTTATGTGATCCTCCTCTGTGTCTCTGCGCCTCTGTGGTTATTTAATTTTCCACCCAAAGGCTGCCGGAGACACAATCCTCCTATGATAGAAAAGAAGCCAAGAATAGTGATTATCGCGGGTCCTACCGCAGCGGGAAAAACCGCGGTCGGTTTGGAATTGGCAGAGGAATTCGGTGCCCACATCGTGTCCGCCGATTCCGTTCAGGTTTACAGGTATATGGACATTGGTTCTGCAAAGCCCTCTCTCATTGAACGAGCGCGTGTGCCTCACCACATGATAGACATTCGAGATCCGAATGAATACTTTTCAGCAGGGGACTATGTGAGAGAAGGTCGAGAATGTATAGAAAAGATTCTAAAAAAAGGGTTGATTCCTCTTGTGATTGGAGGAACCGGGATGTATATTCGATTGCTGCTTGGGGGCATCGTAAGTACGTCCCCTACGGAGCCGGAACTACGGAAGAATTTGCGTCTCGAGGAAGAAAGAGATGGGCCGGGTGTCCTTTTCAAGAGGCTTGCCCGCGTCGATCCCGAATCAGCAGCCCGGATAGGAGCAAGCAATATCTCCAGGATAGTTCGGGCGCTGGAGGTTTTTGGACTCACCGGTCGAAGGCTGTCGGAGCTTCAACGGGAGCATGCGTTCCGGGACCGGCCATACAGGTGCCTTTTCATTTATCTGTCACCCGACAGGGAACTGCTTTATCAACGGATCGACAACCGGGTTGACAGCATGGTAAGAGTAGGCCTGTTGGAGGAAGTTGGTCAACTGCACGAGCGCGGGTACGGTCCTGAACTGAAGTCGATGCAGTCCCTAGGCTATCGCCACATGGGAATGGTCTTGGCCGGAAAGATGGACCTGGATGATGCGATCCGACTGATGAAACGGGATACGCGGCGTTATGCCAAGAGGCAGTTGACATGGTTTCGTTCCGAACCCGAGGGATTATGGAGCGATCCCCAGGACTTGTCAGGGATCCAACTAATGGTTTCTGATTTTCTCGGGCACTGATCAATGGCCCGGATATGTTGCCCGTGGGCGAATCCGCCGTCACATTTCCAGCGGCGTTTTGCCTTGGGTTTAGTTTCACGGGGGTGCGGAAATGCCGAAAACACATTTTAATATTCAGGATCAGTTTCTCAACCAAGTCCGAAAAGCCAGGATTGAGGTTGAGGCTGTAATGCTCTCGGGAGATGGCGTCAAAGGATACGTGCGGAGTTTCGACAGCTTCTGCATCATAATTGAAGACTCCCAGGAAATAAGGCTTCTCTACAAGCATGCATTAAGCTTGATCCGACCTGCGGAACCAGGGGTAAAGATACCCGGCCTCGTCTGATACGGTCAATGCATGTTTAAGGATTTTTGGGGCATGCTTGAAGTACGTGAGGGGTCTGAAAGCGGGCAGAAAGTGGCCGGTGAAGGAATTCGAGCACCTGGGCGATGCATGCGTCACCTCTACACATCAGTTGTCTTCTTCCCTTCTCCCGAGGGGTAAACAACAATGGCCGTGGTTGAAACCGGCGGCTTTGACGTTGATCCCTGTAGGGGAACTAATGCCGGGACGCTGTCGGAAAGTTGTATTGTAAGAGAAGAAATCCATCAGTGGGAAGGGCTCGGACGCTTGCGCCACTAACAATTTGGCAAGTGTCGGTTCCGCGGATTACTTGCGTAGGGGCGACTCCAACTCGATCCCCACGGGGCAGTGGTCTGAGCCCATCACTTCCGTAAGGATGAAAGCGGATTTTACCGAATCAAGCATCTCGGAAGTAACGAAGACATAATCGATTCTCCAACCGACATTCCGTTCCCTGGCCCTGCTCTTCAAGTCCCACCAGCTATACTGGACCTTGTCCCTGTAAAAACGCCGGAATGTATCCTCATATCCTCGGGCCACGGCCTTGTCCATCCACTCACGCTCGATGGGTAAGAAACCCGACACCGTGGAGTTTTCTTTCGGTCTGGCAAGATCGATCTCGTTGTGGGCAGTGTTGACGTCACCGACGAACATGATGCGAGGAATCTTTCTGCGCAAAGCCTCAACATGATCCAAGAAAGCTTCGTAAAAATCCATCTTGAACTGAAGCCGCTCAGGGCCCATTTTCCCATTGGGAAAATACACGTTTAAAAGGGTAAAATCCTGAAAACCTAGTTGGAGCATCCGACCCTCGTCATCGAACCGGGCAATGCCCATGTTTGTTTCCACATTGCAAGGCTCGTGCCTCGTGAAAACGGCAACACCGCTGTACCCCTTCTTATTGGGCAAGCTCCAGTAGGTATAATAGCCCTGTGGGCTGATTAAATCGACCGAGAGCTGGTCGGGGGTTGCCTTGGTTTCCTGCACGCAAAGGATATCCGGAGACTCGGTCGCGAGCCAATCCAGGAAACCTTTCCTATGGGCTGCCCGAATTCCGTTAACGTTCCAGCTCAGGATCTTGATGGTTTTGGTCATGGCAGATGTTGTGGCCGCACGAAAGAGCGGGTTTCACAAGGAATTCCGTTGGTGCCGAAGGCCGGACTCGAACCGGCACGAGCTCTCGCCCGCCACCCCCTCAAGATGGTGTGTCTACCAAATTCCACCACTTCGGCACGCTTATAATGGTATATAATGGGTGTTGGTTAGTCAACAGTAAAGAGTGGGTTTGCAGAGAGCAAATAATCTGTCCGGATTTGTAGCACATAAACGGTCCGGTTTATAGGTCGGAGCGGAGGTGACTCTTGATGCCGACACAGTTGATTTGAATCCTGATGAACTTGTAACCGGTTCCTGGGAGGTGCTCGCGGGTAATGGGCTCGGATCCAGAATTAGTTTGTTTCAGGATGTTCGTTGTGAAAAAGGCAAATATTATACATAGTTTTTTATTAAATATCAAGTTAAAAATTGCTTGACATCCGAACCTATTGGTTATAATCTTTTTTCAAGACATTAATTAGAAGCGGTTTCGAGAATGCGAGGATTCACCCTCTCCAGTTCCTTTCAATCAAGGAATGGAAACGTAACGTACTGAAAATAGAGTGTTTGTGCTTACTCATCTTATGGGACAATTTGGGGTGACGGCGCTTTCCGGATTGTCAAACCGCTTCTCATGCGAATGCGCCTTGGTCAGATTGATATTGACGAGCAGCGACGCCCGTCACAACTAAGACTTTCTCGTTGCCGGCGTGACTTATTTGAACGTGAATACAATAAGCTCAAAGACTCCGGACAGACGTGGTTACTGTCAGGAAGCCTGGTTGGCGCAAAGGACACCAATTGCGCATGAACCCGTCATGGTACAGGAAATGCTTCAGGCTATTAAACCGCATTCTGGAGGTGTTTATCTCGACGGGACCCTGGGAGCAGGAGGATACTCTGAGGCGATTCTCCTGGAATCCGGCCCCTGCGGAAAAGTAATAGGCATTGATCTGGACACTCAGGCTGTATTGGGCGCCGCATGTCGACTTTCAAAATTCAGAGAAAGGTTCAAGGCCCTTCACGGAGGTTTTCAACACATTGCTGAAATTTTCGAGAAGCAAGGGGTTGCCGCATTGGACGGGGCTGTGCTGGACCTGGGCATATCTTCTGAACAGTTGGACAGTCCCGAGAGAGGCTTCAGCTTTAGGTTCGACGGACCTCTCGACATGAGATTTGACACATCATCAGGAGAAACTGCACTGGCTTACTTGGGACATATTTCTGTTGATCGACTTGAAGAAATACTTGCAACATACGGAGAGGAAAGGTATTACAAGAAACTAGCCCGCGGCATCCACCATGAATCCCGTCGCGGGAACCTGTCGACCACGGGAGATCTTGTGAGGGTGGTGACAAGACTTCTTGGTAGGCGCCGAGGAAAGATTCATCCGGCAACTCGTACTTTCCAGGCTTTGAGAATCGCCGTCAACGGTGAAATGGAGAATCTGAAAGCCGGTCTTGACCAGATCCCCGAGAGCTTAGGGCCCGGGGCTCGGTTGTGCGTGGTTTCGTACCATTCTCTGGAGGACAGGCAGGTGAAGCTCTCGTTCAGAGAGAGAGGCAAGATTCGGGAGAAGTGGAAGATCTTGACGCCAAAACCTCTGAAGCCTACAGCGGATGAGGTTCGGCTGAATTCGCGTGCGCGATCGGCGTCCATGAGGGTGCTGGAATGTTTAGGCGGCCAAATCCAAGGACCATGAACGATGACTTTTGAGGCGAGAGCAGCAGATCAACCCGAAACATTTTTCCCGGGACCCTTTCACTGGGAGACCGCGAGGGCACAGGTTCGTCGCGCTTCGCCTTTTATAGGACTATGTCTTGCGGCTGCTCTGCTCCTGACAGGCCTTTTTTACGTATGGACCAGCATGCAGCAGGTCCAGATCGGTTACGACATATCAGCTTTGGAGGCGAAAAGCAGGGAACTCAAAAACCGCAAGCGA
>CAINUH010000225.1 GCA_903853735.1 uncultured Desulfomonile sp.
ATCCGCTTGAGAGTTTTTCCAGCTCTCGGAGAAAGACACGGTTCAGCACGAAACTCGCCGCGGCAAGAAAAGTATCTGGAAGCCGTGCGTCGTGATTTAGTATCAACCTGGCAAAATCTTTATTGTTTTTGTAAAAAACTTCGAAAAGGCCGGCTTGTTCACTATACATTCTATTAGTGGCCGCCTCGATAATCCTGATCCGTTGCTCCGAAAAGAGGTCCTTCATGGAAAAATAGGTGCCGGGAAAATACTTGTCCATTTTCCGGATCAACTCAGTGGATGAATGTCTATAGAAAGACGTAAGGAGGTCTTGTTTGAGTGTATCGTATTGTGTTTTGTCGGAGAACTGGGCAACTGAACAACGCAAGTCTACTTCGCCAAGGTAAATTACAGCCGACACGAAGTCCTTGCTTTCCATCGTTATCCTGCTACGAACGGATATTTGCCCTAACAGCAGCGCTCTTTCGCCTGACTGCTCTCTGGCCAAGTCATGAAGACTGATGTCGTAGCAGTACAGGCGATTCTTTATCGGGACATTTTCAAAACCCGAGGAAATGGCCGCGTGAGCCGCGACGTGATCCAGGTCGGCCACCTGGGGCAGAATTCTCTGTTTGAAGATTTCATCCCCTCGAGGCTGAGGCATTACGTTGCTGTAAGCTTGAGAGAGCAGTGTAAGGAAATCATCCGACAAACCTGAGTCATAAGGGGAGGCAAATTCGAGAACCCTTGCAGCATATCTCAAGATCTGAAGCGACTCGATCCCGGATATGTCATCGAAAAACCATCCGCAGCTCGTATACATGAGCATGCGATTACGTTCCATCTCCAAGAGACTGAGAGCTGATGGTACTTCTACCGAATCTATGGGTCTCAAAGTGTGATCCTTCAGAAATTCGTCAGCATTTCCATGTCCTTCCAAAATCACTTCTATGTAATTGTTCCGCGCTGCCCAGGGGTCAATGAAAACGGGACTGCCTTCCTGGATGAAAACCTCATCCGCCCGATCCCTCAATAAATCCATAGCCTTTCGTAATGGGACACGCCATTTCTGATTCCAGTCCGCTTTCGTACCGCTGGAGCACCCGCAGTCTTCAGACCAACGCCCCAAGCCGTGTGCACAGCTCCACGATGACTTCTCAATAAATTCAACTTCTTGTGTCGGCGAGTATTTTTCTAAAAACTCCCCGTAGTTGGTAAGCTTGGCGCCAGGATCGTTCAAAATCTTGTCCAGGGCAAATGCCAGCGCCATTTCCCCGAATCTGTGATGATGACCGTAAGACTCTCCATCTGTAGCGATATTTACTAACTGGGGCCAGGTTCGTTGGGCAGAAAAGCCTCCCAGAAGCTTTTTCCTGAATTCCTCCCCGTTGTTGAGAAGGTTCTCAAAAGCGATAGCCTGTGAAATGGGGGCATCATAGAAAAAAATGGATATACTGAGATTATGAGACAATGGGCATCGATAAGGCCTCGAAGGATCGACAGAACCAGGATCGATATCTACCCACTGGGCTTTAGATGAACTCCTGAACCTTTTTGCCTGTCTGGGGGACAGGACGGTGAAATAAATGCCATTGTCCGCCAAAATTTCCAGGGTTTCCAGATCTACAGCGGTCTCCGGCAGCCACATTCCTTCAGGGTCTCGGCGGAAACGCTTTCGGAAATCCTTTATGCCCCAGACTACCTGCGTGATTTTGTCTCGTATTGAGGCCAGAGGCATTATCATATGATTGTACGCCTGCGCGAGTGCATTTCCATGGCCGCAACGGCGTTTCACGCTCGCGGCATCAGCCTCCAGTACGGCGTTATAAGTGGCGATGGCGTGCTCTTCAAGCCATGAAAGCAGGGTAGGGCCAAAATCGAAACTTATGTGCTCGTAGTTGTTGATAATGCCTGTCAGACGGCCCTCTTCGTCCAGAATCCTTGCCTGTCTGTTGGGGGTGTAACATTCCTCGGTGATCTTTTCGTTCCAGTCGTGAAACGGATGTGCCGACTCCTGGTTTTCAACATATTCTAACCAAGGGTTTTCTCGAGGGGGCTGATAAAAATGGCCATGTATGCAAATATAACCTGGAAATGCCAAATCGGTCATCTTGGTTCCCCTGTTCGAGAGTTGTCATTCGAGAGCTTTGCCGGCGTGTAACCCGACAGACCGAGGGACCATCGAACTGGATTGAGCCCCCTCGGCAGCAGCCGCAACGCGAGGTGCATTATAGTTTGGTTAAGACTGGCGTCAAGGTCGATGGTGAGTCTGATCATGGTGTGTACTATTTTACTGACAGTCGAAGTATGACCATCGTGCTCAGTTCAACTAATGCTAGGGCTTTGCAAGAAAAAGATGGGGCTTTTGTCCGTGACTTGAATATGGCTTAC
>CAINUH010000226.1 GCA_903853735.1 uncultured Desulfomonile sp.
CGAGAACCTGTACTGCCTCCACTGAGGTCCACATAGCTACGTCAGAACAGTAAGCCTTGGACATTGAAGAGTGTCGGATCGTTTCAGGGGGAACGCGGGACAGGTCTTTGCAAACCTTGTCCAGCAATGAACAAGTCTTCCACAAAAGTTGCCGTGCCGCGGTTATTCTCATCGCCATGTCCGCCAGCTTAAAGGCGATGGCCTGATGCTTGATTATAGGTTTTCCGAAAGTGACCCGTTCCTTTGCATATTGTGTTGCATACTCGAAGGCTCCAGCAGCGATTCCCAGAGCCTGAGCAGCAACAGAGGGCCTGCTGAAATCAAGGGTCTTCATCATGATGTGGAAGCCTTGGCCTTCTTCCCCCAATCGATTTTTCACAGGGACTTCCACGTCCTCGAAAATCAGCTCCCGCGTATCAGAACATTTTATTCCCAGTTTGCTTTCTTTCTTGCCGACGGAAAAGCCCGGCATACCCTTCTCCAGTATGAAGACACTAGCCCCTTTGTATGGTGGAACATCCGGGTCGGTAACTGCATATATTGAGTGCGTATCTGCTACCCCTCCATTGGTGATCCACATTTTTGAGCCGTTAATAATGTACTTGTCTCCCTTAAGAACCGCTCTGGTTTTCAACTCCGCCACATCAGAACCGCCCTTGGCCTCTGTTAGACCAAATGCAGCCACCTTTTCCCCTGTGGACAACGGCCTGAGATACTTGTCCTTTTGCTCGTGATTACCCCCCAGAATTATTGGAAGGCTTCCCAGTTCTTGGCAGGATGGTATCAAAGCGACGGCAGCGTCAGCTTTTGCAAGTTCTTCCACTGCTATACAATGGGCGATCATTCCCGCGGCCATACCGTCGTACTCCGCCGGGAAGTCTATTCCCATCAGCCCGTTCTCTCGCATGAGTTCAAGCATGTCATAGGGGTATTCCCCCTTTTTATCTCTCTCTTCCGCGCCTGGAGCTACCTTCTCTCTTGTCAGGCGCCTGACCATATCCTGAAGCATCTGTTCTTCTTCAGTCAGGCCAAATCTTTCGTTCTCCTCCATTTTTTCCTCCAGTTAGAAATTCGATCGACAAGGGGCCAACTCTGAGGAACTGATTGGGGCAGCACTTGGTTTCCCAAAGAAGGCCGGTACGAAAAGCCCCAAGCCCTCACTTATAGTCAAAAAAACCCTTACCGGATTTTCGACCAAGATGTCCTGCACGTACCATCTTCTTGAGAAGAACCGGGGACCTGTATTTCGGATCGGCAAACTCCTCGTAGAGGTGATCTTGAACGCTAAGGAGAGTGTCCAAGCCCACAAGGTCTGCGAGGGCTAATGGGCCCATGGGATGATTCGCTCCCAATTTCATCCCTTCATCTATTTCAGAGGCGCTGGCCAATCCTTCTTGCAGCACAAAAATTGCCTCATTGATCATGGGAACCAGGATTCGGTTAACCACAAAACCTGGAGCTTCGAGTACTTCGATAGCGGTCTTACCCATCTTCTTTGCCAGATCTTTGATCAGGCCCACAGTCTCATCAGAAGTGCTATATCCGCGTATGACTTCGACCAGTTTCATGACAGGTACGGGGTTAAAAAAGTGCATCCCTATGAAACGGTCGGGCCGATTAGTCATGGCAGCCATTGCCGTTATGCTCAGGCCCGACGTGTTTGTCGCAAAAACGGTGTAATCCGGAGCCAGCGCGTCCAGTTCCTTGTACAAACTCTTCTTGAGATCCATCTTCTCTATAACAGCCTCTATGGTGACTTCGACTTCCTTGGCAGCTTCACTGAGCGACAAGGTCCCCTTTATGCGTCCTCGCACAGCATTTGCGACCGAACCTTCGATTGCCCCTTTTTCCGTCAAACGTTTCAGGTTCTTTTCGATAGTAGCGATTCCTTTTTCCAGGAACCGGGATTCCACATCCATAAGGTTAACTTCAAAACCGTTTTGCGCCGCAACCTGAGCTATTCCAGCTCCCATCAAACCGGCCCCAATCACGCCTATCTTCTTGATTTCCATAACTAGTTCTCCCCTTCCTATCGGAAGTCGAATTTCGTAGGTCTGATACACCTCACGGGGGTAGCCACCGGCAAGCCGGCCACATCCCGCACTAAAATATTAGGTTTCCCGTTCACAAGACATCCCCCCTGAAGCAATGCCGGAATCATCTCTATTCATTAGCCACAATGTCCCGCCAAGGCAGGCCCGGGTTTTCGGGTTATCCAAACTCAGCACTGATACAAACTTCAGACGGCCTTTAGTGTACTGCCATGAAGGTTTCCCATCAAGCAATCTGTCTTGATCAACCTGGAAACGACCTTGGGAATCTTGTGCTCATCAAAGTGAATAATTATCAGAGAGAAACAGATTGTTCAAGGTCTTCCGATTAAATTAAGCGGTGTTGTTTTGCTCCAGACCAAGGTGTATGGTATTATGCCGTGGTATTCTAATCGAAGAAGCATCCTATCCCCAAACAAGGAGGATCAGATGGCAAAGGTTGCGGTCATCGGTGTGGGGCAAAGTTCGTTCGTACGGTCTTACCCTGGTTCGATCCGGGAGCTGGCCTTTGAGGCGTTCAGAGACGCCATGAAGGACGCCGGGCTCAAGTCTGACCAGATCGACGCGTCGGTCGTATGTTCCGCTCCCGAGTACGACAAGCAGAGAACTCCCTCCGGTCTCATGGCAGAATACCTGGGACTGAATCCCCAACCCACATTCTACGTTGAAAGCGTATGCTCGTCGAGTTCGAGCGGCCTGCGGACAGCTTACGCTCTCATCGCTTCCGGACTTCATGATGTAGTACTGGTCTTGGGATTCCAGAAGATGTCCGAGATATC
>CAINUH010000227.1 GCA_903853735.1 uncultured Desulfomonile sp.
GATCTCAAACGTAACCTCAGGCGGGTAATCGTACCCTCCTGCTCGATCAGTAATGGCAACGACGCGATATGGCTTGTCTCCCATTTCCTGCGCGATGGAAGTACTCAGGTCGTTGGTGAATGTCGCAATTCCACACGTTTTTGGTACGAATGTCCCGACGTAAACTACGTCAAGATCTGATACCAATATCGGCTTTTCTGGTTTGATTCTTCTCACGTCTGCTCCTGCACACTCTTATCGCTTGATGAGAAAGCCCCCCCTCTGATCCATGATTCAATTCATTAATGAATGATTGCCTTGCTCCGCAATTTTGGTTCTTGTCGCGAATAGCCTCTAGCTTAACCTGTCTCTTGAGTACACCGACAATAGCTTTGGCGATAGGTTCCGACGCAAATGCGGCCACCCCAAATCAGCCCATTTTCTCTGCAAACCCCTCCAGCGTTCCAAAGAGTTCCGTCTGATCGATGGGCTTTGAAATGTAACCGTCCATACCGACTTCCAGGCAGCCCTCTTTATCGCCCTTCATAGCATGAGCGGTCATGGCAACTATAGGCACACGTTTCCCCGTCGTCTTCTCATGCTCCCGGATCAGATTCGTTGCTTCGAAACCGTCCATCTCGGGCATCTGTACGTCCATGAGGATGAGATCAAAATTCCCGGTTTCATGAAGGTCAACAGCCTGTTTCCCGGTTGCGGCAATCGTCACGTCGTGACCCATTTTCTGCAGTATTCTTTCAGCCAACTTCTGGTTGACTGGATTGTCTTCAGCAAGAATTATGTTGAGCTTATGTTTCGTCTGTCTTAACGTATGACGAGTTATCAAACGCGGAGTCGCCTTCTCCATAGTGTCTGCACAAAGTGCCGCTGAAATCGCATTCAATAAGTCCGACTGCTTTACAGGCTTAAGCAGGTATCCCGTAATCCCTAGATTGACGCACCTGGCTGCATCCCCTCGCTGCCCGGCCGAAGAGAGGATCAATATCTTGGTTTCTGATAAGTCCGGATCCAGTCTTATACGCTCGGTCAATTCGAAGCCATCCATGCCTGGCATCATGTAATCAACGAGTGCCAGCGGAAAGGGGGTTCCCAGCCCGCGTGCAGTCTTTAGGGAAACTAAAGCTGACAAACCGCTATCAGCAGCAGTCGGAACCATGCCCCACCCTGAAACGGTCTCTTCCAATATCCTTCGGTTCGTGGCGTTGTCATCTACCACGAGGACCGGTACATCTCTTAGGCTTTCCAGCGAAACACAGACAAGTTCACTTTCAGCACCTTCCTTGATTCTGAGATGAGTGGTGAAATGGAAGTGACTTCCCCGCCCGATTTCACTTTCGACCCAGATCCGTCCGCCCATCATTTCAACAAACTTGGATACAATGGCCAATCCGAGTCCTGTACCTGAATACTGCCTGGTTGACGAGCTGTCGATCTGTTCAAATGCCCTGAATACCGTCTCTTGTTTATCTCGGGGAATGCCTATCCCCGTATCCGTAAAAACAAAGTGTAGAACTGCTTCCTCTCCGGCCTGAGATTCCACTTCAACTCGAAGGATGACCTCTCCCTTGTTGGTAAATTTTATCGCATTTCCTATCAAGTTGATGAGAATTTGCCTGATTCGTCCCGGATCGCCGACCAGCGTGTCCGGAACATCTGAATGTATGTGATAAGCCAGTTCAAGGCCTTTGGCGTCAGCCTGGGGAGACAGAGACCCCATTGTGTCGGCAACGCAATCCCTCAGTTTGAATGCTATTGCGATCAGCTCAAACTTTCCGGCCTCCATCTTAGAGAAATCAAGAATGTCGTTAATCAATGCCAGAAGCGAATTGGCAGATATTCTGACTGCCTCAAGATATTCAGTCTGCTCTTGTGTGAGTTCTGTATTGAGAGCCAGTTCGGTCATGCCAATGACGCCGTTCATGGGGGTACGGATTTCATGGCTCATGTTTGCCAAGAACTCACTCTTCGCCTGATTCGCCTTCTCGGCGGATCTGCGAGCCTCGATAAGATCCTTTGTATTCTTGTTGAGCCTATTCTGTATGACCCCCAAATACCAATAGAAGAATCCAAACAGAAGCAAGCCAATCCCAAAACCAGTCGCCACCAAGATCAGCGACAGAGTTCTCAGAGCAGCCTCTTCCTTCTCAACGTCCTTAAACACAAACACCTTCCCTACATTCCGGTTGCCGGCGTCCACGACGGGTGCGACGCCTACACCGAACATGGGGCCCTCGGAAGCAGTCGGGAAAAATATCTCTTGATGATCCCTGGAGCCTCTTACGGATTCCAAAATACTCGGTCCCCATGCATGGCTCGTGCGGTCAACTACGACTACATCGGGCAAGTCTGCCCAATGCGCCGTTCGACCCATCATTTTCAATCCTTCTTCCCATTCCGTACGTTTCAGAAATTCCTTTTGGACGGCAATCACGATGTCTACGCCAAGGGTCTTTGATAGTTCCTCTGATATGTGTTCAATTTCCTCTCCAAGTTCGATGTAACCAACAATCTGACCGTCAATGCGCCAAGGATGTACAACCCTCAAGGCAAATGTGCCGAAAGGGCCGAGTTCAATTCCCTGAGAAGGTTTCCCGTCACTCCTTGCCTGCTTCATGGTAAATCGATCTAAGTAGTCTCCATGGCTCGAAGGCTTGTGAACCCTCAAGAAACAAGTCCCATCAATGTTGATGAAGTAGAAGTGGGTAATCCTAAACAGGGATCTTAAGTCCTCAAAAAAGGGTTGAGCTTGATGTAACAACTCATCTCTATCTTTGTTCATCCATGCCTGTTGAAGCCGCGTGTTTCGCTCCAAGAAAAAAAGTGAACTGGACAAGACCTCTGCCTCTTTTTTTATTTGAAGCTGAAAGAGCTGTTGAGCGCTCTCAAGACTTGTCTTTACCGTATGTTCGACCTGCAACCTCTGAAGCCAATAAACGCCGAGAAGTGAAGTCCCCAGCAAGACCACCAGAGCGAA